>JAZQSR010000147.1:0-4892 GCA_045630225.1 Treponema sp.
CTGATGGGGATCAGTCAATTTCTTTACCTGACCATTAATCTGGGAGATAAACTGATCATGTTGCATCTTGTGAAATTCAATCTGGGGATATCCTTTTGAACGCAAAAAATCCTCTTCAAACTTGAGATGATAGTCTGTATAGTCAACTAATTTCTTAAGAGCCGCAGCAATTCCCTTTTGGTATACAGTTTTATCACCATTGGCCAAATCATACAATTCGTTGGCAATCACTACCAATTGCTGGTGCTGACTGTCAATAGCTGGAACATTAAGATTATAAGCTTCCTTCCATTCAATCTTCTCAAACATAAAAACCTCCAGTTACACAAAAAAATTAAAAAAATTAAAATAAACCACTAATATTTCCCATTTCATCCACATCGATGGAATAGGCTGCAGGAATCTTAGGCAAGCCTGGCATAGTCATGATATCTCCTGCCAAGGCCACCACAAAACCAGCTCCTGCGTAGAGTTGCACATCCCGCACAGGGAAGGTATAGTCCTTGGGAGCCCCACGCCAAGTTGCATTGTGGGAAATGGAGTTTTGTGTCTTTGCCATACAGATTGGCAGGTGACCATAGCCAGCTTCCTGGTATTTTTGCAGTTTTTTCAGGGCAGAAGGGGCAATGTCCACAGTCTTGGCACGATATAGCTTTGTGGCCAAAACCTCAATCTTTTCTGCCAAGGGCAATTCATCGGGATACAAGAAGGTAAACTTGCCTTCATCCTTTTCACAGAGTTCCACCACGGCACGGGCAAGCTCCTGTCCACCCTCGCCGCCTTTTTCCCACACCTGACAAAGAATTGCCTGGGCTCCAGACTTTTGGCAAAGGCTTTGGAGACAGGAAATTTCCTCCTGGGTGTCGCTAACAAACTGATTTACAGCCACCACAGTGGGCAGGCCAAACTGAGCAAGATTTTCCAAGTGTACCTTTAGGTTTTCAAAGCCCTTTTCTACGGCTTCTACGTTGGGCTGGGAAAGATTGGCCTTTTCCACACCGCCATGCATTTTCAGGGCACGGATGGTGGCTACCACAACCACTGCACTGGGAGTAAGCCCACCAAGGCGACACTTGATGTCTAGGAATTTTTCTGCTCCCAAGTCGGCGGCAAAACCAGCTTCGGTAACCACGTAATCACCGAGAGCCAAGGCACTGTAGGTAGCGTTCAAGCTGTTACAACCGTGGGCAATGTTAGCAAAGGGGCCACCGTGAACAAAGACAGGATTCTTTCCCAGGGTCTGCACCAAGTTTGGACGAATGGCATCCTTCATCAAAGCGGCACAGGCTCCCACTGCATTCAGCTCCTTGAACTGTACCATGCGGCCATCGTAGGTGCTACCGATAACGATATTTCCCAGTCGCTCCTTGAGCTCAGGAATGGAGCGGGAAAGGCAAAGAATGGCCATAATTTCACTGGCAACGGCAATGGTAAATCCATCTTCACGAGGAACACCATCTGTGCGGCCCCCCAGACCTACAATCACCTTGCGCAGGGCTCTGTCGTTCAAGTCCACGCAGCGTTTCCAAGAAATAGTACGGGGATCAAGATTCAGCTGATTTCCCTGCTGAATGTGATTATCGATAATAGAAGCAATGAGATTTGTAGTGATGGATACAGCGTGAATGTCGCCAGTAAAATGGAGATTTATGTCTTCCATGGGAACAATCTGGGAATAGCCGCCACCACAGGCACCCCCCTTCACGCCAAAGCAGGGTCCCAAAGAAGGCTCTCGCAGGGCAATTACCGTCTTCTTTCCGATTTTATTCAAACCATCGCCCAAGCCCACAGAAACAGTGGACTTTCCCTCACCAGCAGGAGTGGGTGTAATGGCAGTTACCAGTACTAGTTTTGCAGGATTGGAACGAGCCCGCTGCTGCAAGTCCATCAAGGCAGGCAAGGTGAGCTTTGCCTTGTAATTACCATACAGGTCAAAATCATTGGAAGAAAGCCCCAAGGAGGCTGCAATCTCCTGAATTGGTTTCATACTATTTTTCTGGGCAATTTCAATATCTGAAAGCATACGCACTCCTGTGGAAAATGAAATAACATTTATACCAGTATACACGCTATGACAAGATTTGAAAATAGACCTTTTCTCAGTTTTTGTGTATCCTGTTTTTGTTTTCTATTGTTTTATTGATAATCATTTACCATACAAAATCCATAGTGGGAGGAAGGTTTTGAATAGAAAAAGATTGTATCACGGTTTGTTAGTTATAGCCTTTGTCCTTTTTTGCACTATTCCAGTGCTGGCAGATCAAATGGGTTCTGCCACCTTTGGATTTTCCCTTGACCTGCCAGAGGGCTTTGTGGTGACAGAGAACACTGGGGATGGTCGAGGCTACCAGTTTAAACATCAATTTTGCTCCGTAGAAATCATTATCAGAATATACGAGACAAAACGTTACCAGTCTGCACAGGCTGCTTTACAAGATACCTTGAACAAGCTTTCTGCCTCCAGCACCGACATTGACGCTGTGGAATGGAGACAAACAGACTGCTCCTTGGCTCAGTTCCAGATTTCCCTTGCTGGCCAAGAATACGGAGGAAGAGGTGTTGCCGTAGAACTGCCGGAGCAAAAGGGCTGGTTCACCATGTTGTCCTATGCACCCACCAGCGATGGACGTGGAAACAATCCATCCTTTGACCTAGACCAGCTCATTATTTCTGCAATCGATTCTTTGAGCATTGACCGAGGAAGTCAGTTTGGGGTGGGACCTGTTACAGCATACGCCTTCCCTTCTGTGGAAAGCATCCCCCTTCAGCTGGAAATTGCAGGACGCACCATTACCACAGAAATTGGCAAGGAAGACATTGCAATTCAGCAATTTGTCATTGACCGAGAATTTGCCATCTACACCTTGTATCAAGACACCGACTTGCTGATTCCCGCATGGCAGAGATTTTACCGCATGATTTATCGCAGTGCCTACCAGCAACTAAGAAGACCTGCCTTTGACATGTACGCCTCCTTGTACGACCTTGACCAAGTGCTTCAAGCTGAAAGTCCATCCTTAGCCCTTGCCCAAAGCCTTATGGACTGGGTACAGGTTTTTCCTTATGAGCGGAATTTCCAAGGAAGCGATTTTTCTGCTCCCACTGCAATGCTAACAGGTGAAATGGGCTCTGATTGTGACAGTCGTGCCGTTTTTTTGGCAATTTTGCTTCACCACATGAATTATAAAACAGTGCTATTCCTGTCTCCTGTTTATCAACACGCCATGCTGGGGCTAGAAGTGGAAGCAACTGGTGCAAAGATGAAGGTTCTTGATACAACCTACATGGTGGCAGAAACCACCGACCAGGTGGCCATAGGACAGGTAGCCCAATCCATGTCTGTGGAGGCCAACTGGCTGTCAGTGGTTTTTCCGTAAGTGTGGGCAGGTTCTAGTAGCTAGATGAAAAAACAAAAAATTTTTCCTAAAAAAGACAAATTCTTGCAGTTTAAAGCGAATAATTATTATGTCAAGAATTTTTTTGCCGGAAAATCGCGATAAATTGAGCGATTTTAAGGCAGTGGAGACAGCCAAATCAATGTTGTCTTTAGGATTACCTTTAGACCAAATTCAACTTTGTACTTCCCTTCCACTCGAAACAGTTTTGGAACTGGCACAAACCAAGTAAAATTGTGCAAAAATGACAACATCCTCACAGTTTCCAGCAGAAAAAGTACCGATATATCTACCCGCAAGCCATCAGCTATACTGCTGGAGCCATACTGCAACCAGTGGTTGACAAATTGTAATCCCACGGGTGGTGGTTTGCTTCTTTGATTTGTGGCATACTCATATTCGAGGAGGGGAAAGACCCACTCTTTTATCTATTGGAGGATGTTTACAATGTTAGCAGATAAGATTACTCAGCTGCGGAAGAAAAACGGATGGTCTCAAGAAGAGCTGGCAAACATGATGAAAATTTCTCGTCAAGCCGTATACAAATGGGAAAGCAATCAAGCGACACCTGACATAGAGAAAATAATACAATTAAGCAGCTTGTTTGGTGTTACCATCGACTCTTTGTTGAAGGAGGATGGAGAACATACACCAGAAACTTGCAGCCAAAGCCAGAGTGCTTCAGTACAACAAGATAAAGTGCAAACTCCTTCTTCTCTAAAACCAGCCATCCAGATAACTTGGGAGGAAACCCAAAACTACCTTGAGCTGCAAAGGGAATTTTCTTGGAAAATAGCCCTCGGTGTTTTTCTCTGCATTTTTTCTCCCATTCCTCTGATTATCCTCTGTGGTATTGCAGGAAGCTCCATTGGAAGCATTTCAGAAACAACGGCAGTAACTATTGGACTTGTGGTATTATTTACCTTTGTAATAGGTGCAGTCACAATCTTTCTCTATTGCGGATTTAAAGGTGAGCCCTTTCAGTTCCTTGAAAAAAACATTCCCTTTGAACTTGAATCCAATGCCAGACATTTTGTACTGGAACAAAAAAAACAGCAACGAAGCGGCTACATCAAATGGAATATCATTGCCACCAGTATCTGTATTTTTTCTCCAATTCCAGTGCTTTTATCACTGTTTGGCAGTGAACTGCTGCGAGTAATCATGGTTACGGTCACCATGGTCATTGCAGGCATTGGAGTTGGGATTTTCATTGTTGTCAACATCCGAAATGAGGCCTTACAAAAACTGCTGAAGGAAGGAGACTATACAGAAAAAGCAAAGATGCAAAACGAACTGAAAGGCCCCATCATGGGAGCTTATTGGTGTATTCTTGTTGCAATCTATCTTTTTTGGAGTTTTACCGCAGATTCATGGAAAATTTCTTGGATTGTATTTGTAGCAGGAGGAATTCTCTCTTCACTGGTAGAAGGGCTATGTATTTTCATTTCAAACAAAAGGCAAGGATAATCAAAACAAAAGATTTTTGAAATCACC
>JAZQSR010000148.1:0-2574 GCA_045630225.1 Treponema sp.
CTGTTGTTCCGTGTGGCTCTGACTTCTTCGATGGTTGGGAACTTGGCATGGGACAACAGAGAACGGATGCTTATTCTGTTCTTGTTGCTTTTCTTGCTGTTCAGGTATCTCAGCATGACCATGTAATAGAGCAAGGCAGGAGCGTAGTTGTATCGCTGACGGTCAAGGCTGTAATACTCCATAGGCAGCAGGAAGTAGTCCTGTTTTGCCATCTCGTCTACAAAGCCCTGGCTCAGTGTCATGTATACTCTGCCGTGGTGCATATCAAAGCTGTCCAGAATAGCCGCTCTGCCTCTTGGAGAGGTATAGACCACAGAGAGCAGAGCAAACAAGTCCCGCTCCAGCTGCTTTCGTGCTTGCTTCCTGTCCTTGAGTCCACAACGAACCATGTAGTCCTTGACAGAGAAATCTATATTTTCTGTTAGCCGCAGGGTATAAAGCTCCCTTATGTATGTGAGCAGCCGGTGGGTGGTGCCGGTAAAGGCGAAGTCCTCCAATGTCAGTTCTCCATGATAGTTCTGGGAAGGTCTGGCTGAAATGGTCAGGCCGTTGTCCTCCTTTCCAACAAAATACTGTAGCTGGAATACATCGCCATAGGCTACATCGCGCTTGGTGTCGAACTGCATCAACAGATTGATGGTGTTCGACTGATAAATCTTAACCGCTTCATTTTTCATATCAATATTCTCCTTTCATACGGTTTGTATTGACATGATAGAAGCGTCACGGATTTATATTCCCCAAATTTGCACGATAGTGCACCTTTTTTCGTTTATTTTGCGAGATAGTGCTGAACCAGCACATCGCTCCTATAATGGCTCTCCAGCGACACCATCATAACAGCGGTGCGGTCATAGGTAACTGCTATGCCTTGCCGTTCCAGGGCTTCCCTGTGGCTTCCACGGCACACATAGGGACGGTTCAGGTCCTCCCGAAGCTCCCTGCCCTTGGCGGCAAAGGCATCCCGAATGGCTTGCTGGTACTCAGCTCGCGCCTCCGGTCGCAGCCGCATATCTTCGCAAATTCGCTGATACCGAAGCTGAAATCCCTCGGCTCTGGCTTGGTGGTAGTCGGCATCGTTCTTAAATGCCTGACGGTCAAACACATAATCCGCCGGTTCCTTGTTCGCTATGAGCTCCCTGATGGTTGCCAGCTCTTCAGGGTGTCGGAACACCGTTTCATTGTGCTTGCCACCTTTGCCAATCGTGGACATAGTGATGGAACTGCCTCCATCGGTGAAGTTGGAAACCCGGAGATTCTTCAATTCGTTGCGGCGGAGGGCAAGAGTGCGGTTCGCTTCCAGCACATCCCCTGCACGGCGGTTGTTGGCCTCATCGTGGGAACGAACCCCTCTGCTACGGGTAATATCGCATAGCTGCCGTCTGGGGATGGAGTAGTCTCGCATATCGGTCTGGAAAGTTTTAGAGAGGGCAGCGGCGGTGGTATGTACTGACCATGCGGATAGACCACGGTCTGTTTGATGGTTCAAATATTCTTGAATATGGCTTGCCGCTTCGTCCATGGAGCACTTGTGCATCCCACGGTTTTCCAGCCAATCCCCATACCGCTTGACCTCATTCTGATAGGTCCGCATGGTTCCATAGGAGTAGATTTTCCCCTTGGTCAAATCCACTCCTTCAGCCTTGGATTGCTGTCGCTGCTCGTGCTTGCTTGTTCCGTATGAAGCCATTTTCCCCAATGCCTCTTTCATTTGAAATCGGATTGATTTTTGTCTTGCCATGGTGTTTCCCTCCCTTCGTCGGCTTTTTAGAAGTTCCGTACTTCCCTTGTGTTCAGATTGGCGGTAGCTTTGTTACCAGCACAAAGCCTAAAGCATGCGGCGATTACCTTTGCCGTAGTAATCTCCTGGGTGGGGTAACGGCTGTTTTCTTGCGATAAGTGGTTATACCTGCGGTATAACCCTTATCGCCGCCCAACAGAGGCAAGCAGCCTCACCGTCACCATTTTCCTGTATTCGTACATTTGCCTGTCAGCGGTTGAGGATGCCACTCCTAACCGCTGAATTGCCGCATCTCAACCGATATGCGGCAAAGGCTGTTTCTGCTCTCGCAGAAACGCAAATTCCTCCTTCGTAAAATTCTGCCTGTTCGGTCCTTGCTCTCACAGTGACCGTCTTTTCAAGATTCCACCTTTCGTAACGAATATCGCATATTTGCAATATGCCAAATTTTGATATATTTCCATTATAGATTTCAATTCTCAAAATATTCGCACGCACAAAAGCACACGGAACTAAACCGTTCGATCACGGGAATACCCCCCATGATGGAATCATGGAGTATTCCCGTGATTAGGCCATGTGTGCGTGCAAAAAAGACGAGCGCCCCCACAAAGGGAACGCCCGTCTCTGATTCTTAACTATATATTTTTTACCTTATAGAAAGTTCTCGCCTATGTAATAGCATTTCAAATGCGCCATGATTTCTACAATGGGTATCATGGGTAAATTACCTTTCTCTTTGAGAACAGGAATTTAAGGAGTGATGGTTTGATGCCATCCCTATATTATAGACAGTACCTTGAAAAATATAACCAAATCCACAAAAAAGTGTC
>JAZQSR010000149.1:0-27071 GCA_045630225.1 Treponema sp.
ACAAGAGCTATTCGAGAGGCTGTGCGTCACAATATCTTAAGAGATTACTTGGAACGAAAAGGAGGCGAGACTTTGAGTATCCTAACAGCAGAATACGACTTTGATACAGCTATGGCAGTAAAACAGGAAGAAGCCTATGCCATCGGAATTACCACTGGCCGTGAGGAAGGTATTTCTATCGGGCTGGAACGTGGAGCCCACCAGAATAAACTGGAGACAGCAAAAAATCTCCTCGCAGAAGGACTCGCCCCTCAAGTGGTTGCGCGTTGTACAACCCTTCCCCTAGAAACAGTTCTGGAGCTGGCACAAGAACTATAACCAGCACCATTGCCTTGTCTAAAATAAAAATCCTCTTGGTTCACCAGAGCCAAGAGGATTCTAATTTCCCATATCTAATTTATCGCTCCATCTTGCGATACACAGTCTTGTGTGGGCGGTCTGCGTCAGCACCAAGCTGCTTTCTTCGCCACTCAGCGTAGTCGCTCCAGTTACCCTCAAACCACATTACCTGACTGTTGTTTTCAAAGGCCAGAATATGGGTACAGATTCTGTCTAAGAACCAGCGGTCGTGGCTTACGATAAGGGCACAACCTGCAAAATCCTCAATGGCCTCTTCCAAGGCACGAATGGTTGCCACGTCCAAGTCGTTGGTGGGCTCGTCCAACAACAGCACGTTGGCCCCCTGCTTCAGCATCATGGCAAGATTCAGTCGATTCCGTTCACCACCAGAAAGCACCCCAACCTTTTTTTGCTGGTCGGCACCAGCAAAGTTGAACCAGGAACAATAGGCACGGGAATTTACCTCACGAATGGCTCCATTAACGGGCCGCCCCTTCTCGTCCACAGCTCCCAGCTTGATAATGTCCAAGCCGTCAGAAAGCTGCTCCCACACGGTTTTATCGGGATTCAGCAGACTTCTCATCTGGTCTACGTACACCAGCTTTACGGTTTCACCTACACGAATGGAGCCACCGTCGGGCTTTTCTCCACCGGGAGTTCCGTCCAGCCGTTCCACAGTTTGCCCCGCAGCATCTGCAATGAGTTTGAACAAGGTGGTTTTTCCTGCACCGTTAGGACCAACAATTCCAACAACGGCACCAGCAGGCACATTGAAGGTAAGGTTATCAAAAAGGAGTCGGTCTCCAAAGCCCTTCTTCAACTCATTTGCTTCAATAACAACTCCACCAAGACGAGGACCAGCGGGAATAGAAATCTTTGTGTCCTTAATCTGAGCCTTACCATCCTGAGCCAAAAGCTGCTCGTATTTGGTGATATGCTCCTTGTGCTTTGCCTGGCGTCCCTTAGCACTCATGTGAATCCACTCCAGCTCCCGAGCCAGGGCCTTGCGGCGCTCGCTTTCACCCTTTTCTTCCTGGGCAAGGCGCTTTTCTTTTTGCTCCAGCCAGCTAGAATAATTTCCCTTGAAGGGGATTCCTTCACCACGGTCCAGCTCCAAAATCCAGCCAGCTACATTGTCCAAGAAGTAGCGGTCGTGGGTAATGGCGATAATGGTTCCTTCGTACTGCTGCAAGTGGCGCTCAAGCCAAGCAACAGTTTCTGCGTCTAAGTGGTTGGTGGGCTCGTCCAACAAGAGGATGTCAGGCTTTTGCAGCAAAAGTCGGCACAAAGCCACACGGCGGCGCTCACCTCCAGACAATACATCTACGCACTGATCTGGTGGAGGACAACGCAAGGCATCCATAGCCAGCTCCAAGCGAGAGTCCAAGTTCCAAGCGTCCATGGCATCAAGCTTTTCTTGTACTGCAGCCTGCTGGTCGCACAGCTTTTCTATGTCGGCATCAGGGTCACCAAAGGCTTCGTTTATGCGGTCAAATTCTGCCAGTAAGTCCGTAACTTCCTTTACGCCCTCACTTACAATTTCCTTTACGGTCTTTCCCGCCTCCAATTCAGGCTCCTGCTCCAAGTAGCCAATGGAATAACCAGGAGAAACTGCGGTTTCACCAGTAAAATCGGTGTCCACTCCAGCCAAAATCTTGAATAAGCTGGACTTACCAGAGCCGTTGGCACCAATAACACCAATCTTTGCTCCGTAATAATATGAAATGCTGATATCCTTCAGCACCGTCTTAGTTCCATAGGTGCGAGAAACACGACTCATGGAATAAATGATTTTCTTGTCATCAACAGTTGTAGCCATGACGTAAGTATAGAGGAAATAGAGAGATATGTCGAGGGAGAACTTGACAATCCCACAATGAAGCAATAAAACTTGAAATAAAAGTTGTATCTCAAAAAAAGTCATGTTATATTTAAAGGAACGAATCACATAACGGAGGAACCCCATGAACAAAAAACTATTTTTTATTTTATATGTCTTTGCTTTTTTCATTGCTGCTAGCATGGGTGCAGAAGAATGGAAAGTGTGTTTAGGCTCTTTTAGAAACAAAAAGAATGCAGAAACACGAGTGGAATTATTAAAAGAACGAGGTATTCCTTCTTCTATAGTTCAATATAAAACGGGAGATGGCAGCATTTTATATAGAGTTTTCTTTGAAGAAAATTTTCAAAATCAAGCTGCTGCAAATCTCCACAAAGAATTTCTCTCAAATTATCCACCTATTAAAGCACTCAAAATCAATGATATTTGGTTTTTGAAGGTAAAAGAAACGGAAACCACTCCTCCCGTTGTCCAGCGGTCAGTTGCACCCATTTCTCCTCAGCGCAGTCTCACAATAAAAGATAGTGACACAGGAGAACCTGTACCAGAAGCCGATGTAAGCATTGACGAAAAATGGCAAATGAAGTCAGACTCAGCAGGACAGGTTCTCATTCCGGCAGAAATCGAAGATGGCGTTCATACATTACAGGTATCAAAGGCTGGGCAATATATACAGACTGAAGGAGAACTCACTTTAGATGGCGGAAAAGTCGTGTCCGCACCACAAATCTCTCTCCCAAAAGAAGTTGATTATAAAAGAATCAAAATTGTTCTAGACTGGGGAGAAGAACCCAGCGATTTAGATGCCCATCTTTATGGACGGAATGCTCATGTTTATTTTAACAATCAACGAGCAAGCAATATGGAATTAGACCGAGACGACACCTCTAGCTATGGCCCAGAAACCCACACCATAAAAGAGCCTGCTCCCAATGATGTGTACAAATACTATGTTCACAATTATTCTGATAACGATATGCCCACCAATTCCAGATTATCTAACTCAGAAGCTCAAGTAAAAGTCTATATCGATAACGAGCTAAAAAAAACCTTTACAATAACCCCCAACCAAGAGGGGATAATCTGGCACGTGTTTGATATTGTAAATGGCAAAGAAATTATCCCACAAAACAAGATAGTGTCTTCAATAAACTAAAAAAAGGGAGACAACTTCTGCTGTCTCCCTATTAAAAGGCATTAATCTATTTTGAATACGTGAATCTCGTCAGAAAGGGTGTGAATGCTTTCCTTGTTTTCACCTGCAAGACGGTTTACGTTCTTAACTGTGGCGTTAATCTGAGAAGCACCAGATGCCATATCGTTCATACTAGCAGTAATGTCGTTAGTAAGCTCAATGAGGCGATGCATTTCGTTTACAACGATTTCGCTACCACGAAGCATTTCCTCAGAACCATCACGAACCTCTTGGGTAACAACATTAATATCCCTAATAGCAGCCAATACCTCCTGGCTACCAGAATCCTGCTCTTGCATAGAAAGGTTCATCTCACTACTCATCTGTAAAATCTCTTCTGAGATGTTAAAGATATTGTTAAACTGATCTTCTACCGTACGTGTTGCCTGAGACAAGGCGGTAATCTCTCCACCGAGGCTTTTCAAGGTAGAAGTAATTGCCTTACCCTGCATACTAGACTCTTCTGCAAGCTTACGAATTTCATCAGCAACAACGGCAAATCCCTGTCCAGCCTCACCAGCGTGAGCAGCCTCAATAGCTGCATTCATAGCCAACAAGTTGGTTTGGCTTGCAATATGCTGAATAATTCCAGAAGCTTCCATCAAACCACCAGAAGCGTCACTAATTTTTCTAGTAACATCGGTGGCATTGGATACAGCGTCACGTCCCTTGTTTGTAGCAGTAGCCAAAAACTTAATTCTTTCGTCACTGCGTTCAAGGGTTTGAGAAATAGCAGCAATGTTGGCAACCATTTCTTCTACAGAAGCAGATGATTGGGTAACGCTAGAAGCTTGACGTATAACACTCTGATTCAGTTTCTTGATGGTTTCAATGATCTGGGTAACGGTAGCAGTTGTTTCTTCTACACTAGCAGCCTGAGTTAAAGACTCACCTTTTACATTGGCAATAGTGTCACTCATGTGGTGTACAGCCTGAGCGGTATCTTCCATATGGTGAACCAAGGTAGAACCTGTTTCTGCCAAATTACGAGAAGACCTCTGAATAGTTTGAATCAAAGAACGAAGTTGTTCCATGGCAATATTAAAATCCTGGAACATTTGCCCCACCTCATTGTTCGATGTTACTGGTAAAACTGCAGTAAGATTGCTCTCTCGAACAATCCGGAGGGCTTCGGAAATATGCAGAATAGGGGTGAGCATAGAACGGCGGACAGTAATAACGAAGAAAATCACATTAGCGATTACGAGACCTGCAATCACAAACATCAATACTTCCAGAAAGTCCATCTTATTGTTCAACTCAAGAGTTTCTGCATCCATACGTTCTGTAATAGTGGTAACCAAACTATCTAAAGGCTCAATGATTTTATCTGATGTCCCCTGATAGGTGCTACTGGTAACAATTCTCAGTGCAAAAGTCGCAATATCTTCACCAGGCAAGATGGATTCTGGCCCGTCAACAAAGATTCCTTTGCTCATGCTGTCCATTGCTTGTACTTCAAGAACAGCCAACTCGTTAGAATCCTCCAAAGCCTTTTCTACAATGGCCAATTCTTCTTGAGTAAAACCGGAACGCTCCAACAAAGCAACCATCTCAATTCTTTCGCCGGGATGCATATTTGCAGGCAAAGTGGTGGGGCGTGGGGCTGTTCCTGAACGCCATCCCAAAATATTATTGTATTCGTCCAAGAAGGTTTTGCTACCACCACTTACGATGTACATTCGACAAGCTCTTGTTAAATCCTCTGAGGACTGCTTTACTTCTGTAGCCAAGAGCTGGCACAAGGTAGCACGTGCTTGGTCCTGCTCCAATTTACGCTGAGTTATTCGCACTTGAATCAACATAATCACCATAAATGCCATCAAAGCACAAATACTGATAACCTGTAAGGTAAAATTCATTCTGAGGGACATCCCTCGTTTAATATCCACATCTTGTGTTGTAGGTTCCATAAGGTATCCTCCACCCCTTTTATACATGTAATGAAAGCAGAATTATAGACCTATCTTGCCTATTTGTAAATACTTAGATAGGTCTTAGTCCAAAATTATACCTTGAACACACGAATTTCATCAGAAAGGTTTCTAATGCTCTCCTTATTTTCTAAGGTTAACATCATTACATCTTGAACAGTTTTATTCACTTGAGCAGTTCCCGCAGCCATTTCATTCATACTACTGGTAATATTGTTGGTAAGCTGATTCAAATGTTCCATTTCCTGAGCCACAGTTACACTGCCCTCCAGCATTTCATCGGAACCTTCTTTTACCTCCATTGTTACAGTATTTATCTGTTTAATAGCTTCCAGAACTTCCTTGCTACCAGAATTCTGTTCTTGGATTGCATTATTCATTTCTATGCTCACCTGCTGGATTCGCTCAGAAATATTGTAAATTGCCCCGAACTTTTCTTCTACAGTACGGGTAGATTCTGTCAAACTAGAAATGTCGCCACTGAGGGTTTTCAAGGTAGTCGTAATGGCCTTACCTTGAGTACGAGATTCCTCAGCAAGTTTACGGATTTCGTCAGCAACAACGGCAAAGCCCTGGCCTGCCTCACCAGCATGGGCGGCTTCAATAGCTGCATTCATGGCCAGCAAGTTTGTCTGGCTTGCAATATGCTGAATAATGCGAGAGGCTTCCATCAAACCACCAGAAGCCTCGGTGATTTTTCTAGTAACATCGGTGGCATGGGTAACGGTATCACGGCCGCTGGTGGTGGCAGAAGCTAATTCGTGAATCATGACATCATTTTTTTCCAAGGTAGAGGAAATAGCAGCAATATTTGCCAACATTTCTTCTACCGCAGCAGAAGATTCCCGTACAGCGGTAGACTGGTTCGTAATCTGGTCGCTCACCTTGTTTATGGTTTCAATGATGCTAGCCACCGTTTGGGCAGTATCATCTACACTAGAAGCCTGCACCAAGGACTTATCTTTTACAGCAGAAATATTATCTCCCATTTGCTGCATGGTACTGGCGCTTTCTGTCATATTTTGTGCCAGGTTGTCTCCCACATCAGAGAGCTTTTGAGAAGAAGTTTGAATGGTGAAAATCAGATGACGAAGGGTATCCATGGTACTGTTAAAGTCACTAAACATCTTTCCTACTTCGTTATTTGATTTTACATCCAGCTCAACAGTTAAATCCCCAGAACTTACCACGCTCAGGGCACTTGATGTTTGGAGAATGGGAGATAACAAGGATCGCCTCAAAAAGGTGACGAAAACAATAATCTGTACAACAACCAACAAGGTAATAACAAACATAATCGTTTGATAAATGAACATATTTCTGTCTATCACACGAGCTTCTTCTGCCATACGCTGGGTAATATTTGCATTAAGGGTATCCAGAGGTCGAATAATCTGATGAGAAATGGAATTATAGCTATCATTGGTGAGAATACGTAAGGCAAATTCTTGTACACTTTCACCAGGAATGGCAAATTGTGGCCCAGATACAATCTTGCCTAAGCGGATACTTTCCATGGCTTGGGCTTCGGTCTTTCCTAAGCCATCGGACAAGGCAAGAGATGTTTCTACGGTAATCAATTCTTCTTCTGTAAATCCAACTTGTTCCAGCAAATCCACAAGATTGATGGTTTCTCCAGGGAAAAGATTGTCTGCCAAATTGGTAGGACGAGGTGCACGCCCAGAACGCCACGCAAGAATATCATCATATTCATTGGAATATATTTCATTCCCGCCAGAAACAACGTACATGCGGCTATTGTTAGATAAATCCTCGGAGCTTTGACGAAGCTCACTGGCAAGAAGCTGGCAAACGCTGGTTTTTTCGTGGGTATGTAAAATATCATTGATAGAAATACGCACCATTACAATCATGCCAATGAGACACACCATCATCAGAATGATTGCGGTGGATTGAACAATAAATCTCATCTTGATTGATGATTGCTTTTTCGATGTTAAATTTGATGCTCCCATATACACACCTCTGTTAAAAAGCTTATAACACAAAAAATTCTAACAATACCTATACAATCTAGTATATTAGAACAAATTTGAATTGTAAATCTTTTTTACGAAGTAGTTTCCAGAGGGCAAATTACAAGACCTTTCAGTTAATTTTCGGCCTGATAGAGAGTCCAGGTATTTTTTCCCTTTGTTTTTGCAGAATACAATGCCTGATCTGCGTATTCATACAAGGTTGTATACTCATAATTTGCCTGAGATGCAAAAACCACACCAATACTGGCCGTTACCACAAAGCAGCTCTCTTTGTAGGTGTATTCAAAACAACACCGTGATAACAAGGAGGTAACACATCGATTTACAGTTTCAACAGACATCATACCAGGAGCATAAATACAGAATTCATCTCCTCCTAAACGAGCCATAATGTCATTATCTCTAAATACAGATCGTATGATTTGGGCCACTTCCCGGAGCACCTTGTCTCCTTCTGGATGTCCGAAACGGTCATTTACCAGCTTAAAATTGTCCAAGTCCAAGATGAAAAAAGCTCCATCTTGATTTTTATTGAACAAGAACTCTCGCATTCTTTTTTCTGCAGCAGAGCGATTGTTCAAATTGGTAAGCATGTCTGTAGTTGCGGCCACTACAAGCTGAGTTTTTTCCTGCACTACATCTTCTACATTGAACAAATCTACATATACAAGCAAATCACCTGTAGCTACATCAGTAATATATGTATCACGAACTTCTATCCAAATCCAATCCCCACTATGGGCTGCCAGGGCTTCTATTTCTCGGGCATTTGCAGTGGAGCAAAAAGACTGAATGAATTCTTTTCTCATTCTCACCTGTAATGTGTTCACCTTTAACTGCAACTTTTTTGCTATATCAAGATACACAACCTCTCTTCGCAGTGCATCTTGATCGTCAGGATAAACACACATTTCGATGTAATGATTTATCATCTCAGAATATTTAGCATGAATCGGATTTGAGCTATAAGAATTAAATACAGGATGCATCTGCTCAATTCTATCCTTGGTGGCATTATAGGAATAGCTACAAAGGGCTTTTTCCTGAATACTGCTACGAAAAGCCTCTTCAAGCTGCAAATCATTTTTTAAATCTGCAGCACAAAGCTTTTGGCCTTCTTCACGACAGCGGAACAAAAGGATAATATAACCACCAATCAGCACCATAAAATCTTTAATGAGCATTTCCACGTAAATAACCTGTAAATAATCATCAACTCCATGAGATTCAAAAAGCATGGAGGCAGACATTTTAGTTGCAATCAAAAAGGTGATGCCAGCAGTATACATATACAACACCAGCATCAAGTTTTGCTCCATTTTGTAAGTAATGGAACGCAATTCTTGCATGGGAATAAAACGTATCCAAACAAGAACGAGAGAGGATGAAAGAACCGTAACGAGAGAAAAAATAAAGACTCTGTAATCTACACCAGAAAGATGTGCTGGTAAGTCGGGCCATAACAAGCCAGATGCCGCCAAAGCAAGACTATAGGTACCAGAATAGTTAATGAGAAAAGCTCCGAGAAGAAACACATACACTCGGAAGGGATTTTTTGAAACACAAAATACTTCTATTACAATGGCTAAGGGAACAAAGAACATGATAACATAGGGCAGATTTTTGTCCACCATAATTTCCATGGTAGTAGCAATAACGCCATTCACTATTCCAAACAAGATTGGAAAAAAAAGACCACTACGAACATTATCTACAATTTTTTTGACGAAATGGAACGAAATGACTGTAAAAAATATAGAAGTCAAAAAAAGCCATGGTAAACTTGAAAACAAGCCCATGAGGATTTTCAAAAAACTATTCAACATTACTCTCCCATACATATAATATAACATGCATAATTTCAAATGTCCATTTTTATAAGCCTTTCTTGACTAAAAAATATTTTTCATTACAATTTTTTTACATAACAGTAACGGAATCCAGTGGAAATCTGGAGCGGTCCCGCCACTGTAAGCAGAAAAGTGACACAAATGCCATTGCCCCGCAGGTGAGAAGGCGTGTCACTAGTGCAGTTTGAAAACTTTGCAAGCTGACACATTCTGCAAGCCAGGAGACGACTGTTACATCTCACCCTTTTCATACCGTTCCGAGGAGAATCGTATGCCTACTAGAAATTTATTCAGACCAATTGTTTGGAACCAGTTTACCCTATTGGTCATTTGGGGATTGTTTGTTCTGTCCCCAGTAGCACCACTGTCTGTTGCTGCCCAAACCATTGACTTAGGCTCCGTTACCACCATCATCAATGGAGCCAACATTGAACGCCACTTTGACCAAGACGACATTGCAGCCTCAAATGCCACCTCCTTGGCAGATTTTTTAGGGCAGAACAATTGCCTTGTACTGGTCTCTGGGGGAACAGGCTCCCAAACAAATATTTCCATTGGTGGCTATGCAGGAGCCTGCATCAAGGTGTATGTAGATGGAGTTTTGGCAAACAACCCCAACACGGGGGACTTCGACTGGAATTCCTTGGCATTGGACTCTATCAGTAGCATTACCATTCACGATACACCAACCCTAGGGCAGGAAGAATTTGCTGGTACTACTATTTCCATTAGCACCAAGTCCTTTTCCGCAAGAAAGTTTTCCACAAGTTTTTCTTCCACCTCCTACGAAACAAATGCCTTCGACACCAACCAGTACGGTTTTCAGCTCCAAGATGTGGTGGCTGGCACTGCCGTAAAACTGGCCCTTGGTGGCACTACGGCAGCCAATCGGTATCGTCTCATAAACGGTGAGACTCAAAGTGATAACGGATACCAAGCTGCATCTGGGCTGGTGGGTTGGAATCGGTTCATGGGGAGCCACATCATTGGAGGAAGCCACAATCTTTCCTACAATCGCCTTCAGCTACCAGCAGGCTTTTCTGCCGCAGGAGTCCAGACAAACCTTTCCACAGCCCACAGGATTTTTACGGAGATTCAAGATTCAGTGGGTCGCACCAAGATGCAGTTTAACTACCAGCTGGATACGCTGGCTTATAGTCAGGACACAGAAAACAGCCAAGACACGGATAATAAATTCCACAATCTGGCCCTGCAGCTGGATTATTTTATTCCTCGCCGTGATTGGGATGAGGGGAAATCCACTTTGCAGAATATTCTAGCAACTTCCCAGATGGAATTTTCTCTCAAGGGAGGAACCATTCTCAGTGAATTTTCCGCCAAGGATGTAGGCATTGTCTCACCTTCCCGCTACAGCTTGTACCCATCTCTCAGCTTTGTTTTTGGCTCCCAGAAAACAGTACAAATTCAACCCATGGCAGGATATTTGTTTACCTGGGACAGATTGGAAGGAACAAAGCAACAAGCCACAGTTTTTCATCACAACTTTAACGGAGCAGTAACTGCCACCGCTGGGTACTGGAGCCTGATTTTTTCTACCCAAAATACCCTCCCCACCTTTAACCAGCTGTACTGGAACTACGCTGGCCTCATGACCGCACTGGACAATGCCAACGCTGGCTCCACAGAACCTAGTGCAAAGGGCGGGCAACTGGTGGAACATGGAAATCCACAGCTTAAACCAGAATCGGGCTATTCCCTTCGGCTGAAATTCGCTTCTGCTGTGGATCAGAATGTAGAACAGCAAAGCCGTTTTTTTAAGCTCGTTCCAATCACTGCAAGCCTGGGCTTTAGCTATTATCAAGATAAAATCCGCTGGGTCAGTGACAACTACAAAGAGTTACGCTATTCTACCCTCCACACGGAAAACGCTGGCGATGCATACTACTTTGACGCAACGCTGAGTTCCCAAAACAGCTACAAAGTAGGTGCCCACTGGCAGCTGGGCTACAAGCTGAATCTGGCGGTCACACGGACATTTTTGCTGAATCAGGAATATTACGGTAAGCAAATCATGTGGGTGCCCCTGGTACTGGCTAACCTTGGCCTGAAGACTGGTTACAAAAACCTAACCTTACAGCTGAACTATGACTTTACCTCAAAACGCTATACTTCCAACTATAACACCACCTACTACAGCCCCATTCACTTGCTGTCTTGCGGTGTAACTTGGCAATACAGCGAAAACTTGCTGTTTACGGTGGAAGGAAGCAACCTCTTGGACCAGAAATATTTGTATCACGACAATTACAGCGGCCCCTCCCGCAGTTATTCCGTGAAAATCAAAACCACATTCTAATTCCATCACTCATCCATGCATTGAATCTGTTTTGGCACAATGCCAAGCAGGATAATTTTATATTGAAGGAGGCTCATCATGAGCATGCACAACAAGAAAACAGCAAGACTGTTGCAGGGAGTCACACTGGGACTCATCATTATTGCCACTATCCTTTTTGCAGGCTGTGAAAACCCTGTGGGGGGAGCGGAAAACAACCCTTTGTCAGATTTTGTGGGAAAGGTGTATAAAGGAGACTGGGAGACTTTTTCGATTTCTCAAAAAGAAAGCCATATCATTTTGACCATCGGTTCAGGAACTGAAGACACTATTGGACAAGTTGTAGAATCTAAGCCTGCATCTCAAGGGGCTGTGTATCTATTAAAATGTAGTCAGCATAAAAATTGGGGATCCTATCAATATCCAGACTATCCAGATTATTATAATGATGAACCAGAAAAAGAGCCCCATACAGATTGTTATCACCTAGTACATGTTCGTTCCAGTTCTGCTACGTCGATCGAATGGACAACATTCTACACATCAATAGATGGCAAACCAACCACTTGTTTCACTTCCAATTCTTTAAATAAAGCAAAAGAATACCTTGATTTTAACAAATGGGATGAACCATATTCCTATTCCACCGCTACCGCTCAAAATTAAAACTGATGGGCATTGATTTTTTGGTCAATGCCTAAACTTTCATAATATATTTATTATTTTTTTTCTAATCCGTGCTATAATCAGAATAAATCATTAACAAAAGCGAAATGCTTTTAAGGAGGTTATGATGTCAAAAAAAATTATTGCAATGGGACTTTCATTGATTCTGACACTTTCTGTTTTCAGTAACCCATCAGATTCAGTAGCAAAGGTTTCTCAGGGACTAGAAGATTTTTCTATCCAGCTTTTTGATGTAATTCCCAACGTTGCCATGCAGCAGGGAGTTTGGCCAGAAGCATGGATTGGGAAGGTTTTCCCCAGTGTTCCCCCCCACTTTGGAGTTGGTATCTCATTTGGAGTTGCAAGACTTCCTATGGAAGGTTTGAACAATGCATTGTCCCAGCTTAATGCTGTAGCAGGCTCAACAGGAGCAAGTCTTCCTTCACTAGGAAACAATTTAGTATTCCCCACAATAACTGCAGATGCACGAGTGGGAGGTATATTCCTTCCCTTTGATCTTGGTGTAAGCTTTATGCGTCTGCCAAACATGACGTTTGGCAATATTACCTTCGACTACTTAACCATTGGAGGCTCCTTGCGTTATGCAATTCTCCAAGACAAGGTGCTTATCCCCGCCGTATCTGTGGGCATGGGATTTATGTACAACAAGGGATTTGTTCAAGTAAAAGTGGAAGATGCCGCCTATGTTCGCAGTGACTTCGATACAAAAACTATCTTCTTTGAAGCACAAGTATCAAAGAAAATCCTGTTCTTGGTTCCTTTCTTAGGATTTAGAGGCGTTATTGCCGAATCCACCAACGACTGGGCATGGGAATACAATGTAGCATTCGAAGGATACCAGCAAGGCCAGGTAGAAAAAGGTACTGTTAACAGAGGCTTTAAAGATAGCTTCCGGCCACAAATTTTTGGAGGTGTAGGCTTTACATTCCCCTTCGTTCAAACAACTCTCAGTGCATCTTATGATTTCGTAAGTACTATTTGGGGTGCCACATTGAGTTGCCGATTCAAGCTGTAACAAATCGTTAGTTATTTAATCAAATAAAAAGAGGATAAGTTTTTTTTACTTATCCTCTTTTTTTTATGCAAAAGTCTTTGTCTTATCCAGTTTTTTCCCTTTGACAGATAGCATAACTGCCAGTATCCTAATGGAAGGAGGAAATGATGAAAGAATCTTTCCAGAAAATGCTCTTCCGTAGTTTTGGGGGTTTGCTGATTTGTATCCCTCTTCTACTCACCAGTTGTGCCACCTCTGTCAGCTTTCCCGTAGAACGTCCCGCAGAAATTGACTCCAGGGGAGCCACTTCCATTGCAATCATTCCCTTTTCCTCTGGTAACATGGGGCGGTTTCACTATAATCACAATACCGACACAAAAACCATTGTAAATTACATTCAGGAGCAATTCCAACAACGAATTCTTCGCTCAGGATTTTTTTCCCTCATTTCATCCCAGGGGCTTCCAAACAAGAGTAGCTCAAATTCAACTTTCAGCGACTTACGTATTCAAGGAAATATTTACAATTTTTCTAATAAGGTGAAAAAAATTCCCATTGAGACAGAAGACAAAAAAAAGAAGCTCTATCTTTACAAACGGGAAGTTTCCCTTTCAGTAAAATACGAGGTGGTCTATTCCAAAACAAATGAAATTCTGTATTCCACCACCCAACACATAGAAGAAGAAAGCTCTGAATATGCTAGTTCACGGGAAGTACCATCTTGTTTTACCCTCATTTCATCAGATTTAAGTGGCAGAATCAATACCATTACAAAAAAACTCATGCCCTATACCACCACAAGGCACCTTTCTTTGCTTAAATACAAGACCAAGGACCCAGAAATAAAAGAAGCTATGGATACAGCCCACAAGCTAACAAAACAAGGCTTGTACCCCTTGGCTCAATCTGCCTTTATGAATATGTATCAACAGCAGGGAATTTTTGAAGCAGGCTACAATGCTGCCATCCTTCTGGAAGTTACAGGCCAACTGAATGAAGCTGAAGAACTAATGGGACAGCTCTTTATTGCCACAAATAATCCAAAGGCAGAAAAGGCTCTGAAAGAAATTCAGAAAGAAATCCGCTATGCACAACGATTGCAATACCAGAAAAACGCACGGAAGGCAGCTAGAGAAGAAACAAAAACCTCCGAGAAATAGTCCCGGAGGTTTTAGCTACAGTTTAAGCTTTATCTTTTAATCAACCGATTCAAGCGGTTTACAAAGTCAGCAGGATTCTTCAACTCAGCACCGTCTACCAGTAAAGCCTGGTCAAGTAGCACATTAGACAAATCCTCGATATAAGCTGCATCGTCGCAATCCTTCAAGCTGGCAACAATGGGGTGGTCTCCATTTACTTCCAAAATGGGTTTTACTTCCCCAAAGCCAGTACGTCCCATGGCTCGCATCATTCGCTCCATCTGCAAGGAAGGGTCGTCCTCATCCACAACGATACAAGAAGGTGAATCAGCAAGACGCTTGGAAAGATGTACATCTTTTACCCGCTCACCCAATGCATTCTTGATTTTTTCCACAATGGGCTTGAATTCCTGCTCTTTCTTTTCGGCTTCATCCTTGTCCACACCCAGTTCTTCGTCACTACCAGCTCGGTTTACAGACTTAAGATCATACTCCTTGTACTTGCCCAAACCAGGAATAATAAGGTCGTCAATGTCATCGGCCATAATCAGAACTTCAAATCCCTTCTTTTTGTAGGCCTCCAACAAGGGAGATGAACGCAAGGTTTTCTCGTCAGTACCGGTAATGTAGTAAATGGCCTTTTGATCAGGTTTCATTCGCTGCACATAGTCGGCAAAGCTGGTCCAATGGATGTTTCCGTTTTCTTCGTCAGTACCTTCTGGTGCGGTGGACTTAAAACGAACAATTTCTGCAATGTCGTCCTTGTTGGCAAAGTCTGAGAACAAACCTTCTTTCATGGGGCGATTGAACTGGGACACAAATTGGTTCCATTTTTCCAGCTTCTTTCGCTCTTCTTCTTCCAGCTTGTCAATTCCGCCAGCTTCACGGGCAGCCTTACGAGCCTTTTCTGCGGCCTCACCCATCTTCTTAAACTCACCCAAGAGCTTTTTCACAGACTGGGACTTGATTGACTCAAGGATGCGGTTCTGCTGCAAAATCTCACGGCTTACGTTCAAGGGCAAATCCTCACTATCGATGATACCCCGTACAAAGCGCAGGTATGCAGGCAGCAACTCACGATCATCATCGGTAATGAAAACACGCTTTACGTAAAGCTTGAGGCCGCTCTTGTAATCTGCATGATACATATCAAAGGGAGCCTGCTCTGGAACATAGAACAAGGTGGTATATTCCTGGGTTCCTTCGGCGTGGGTATGAACGTACATCAAAGGTGGAGTACCATCGTGGGAGAAGGTCTTGTAAAAGTCGTTGTAATCTTCTGCAGTCAGCTTGGTCTTGGGCCGCTTCCACAAGGCACTGGCACTGTTGATTTGATCAACCTTATCTTCCTTGCCTGTTACAGTTCCCTTGTCGTCATACTGATTCTGACTATAGTGCAGGTAAATGGGGAATGCGATGTGGTCGCTGTACCGCTTTACCAACTCCTCCACCTTCCAGCGGCTGGCATATTCCTTGCTTTCATCGTTCAAGGTCATGACAATGGCAGTACCGTGGGCACCTTCACCGTCAAAATTGTATTTCTTGGCTTCTGCTCCATCAAGGGCCACACCTTCCATCTCGTAGGAGCTGGTTCCATCGCTAGACCAGTGGAACAGGGTATCGGTGGCAGCCTTGCGGGTATACACGTCAATGCGAGAAGCGGCCATAAATGCGGAATAAAATCCTACACCAAACTGACCGATAAGGGCGGAATCCTTCTTTGCATCGGAGGTAAGTCGCTCCAAAAAGGCCTTTGTTCCAGAGCGAGCAATGGTTCCCAAGTTTGTGGTCAGTTCGTCACCGTCCATACCGATTCCTGTGTCCCGAACCACCAGCACACCAGTATCTTCCTCAAAGCTGATGTCAATGCGAGGGTCAAAGACAACGCCCTTGTAAGCCTCGTCAGAGAGGGTCAGGTATTTGAGCTTGTCCAGTGCGTCGGAAGCATTGGATACAATCTCCCGCAAAAAAATGTCCTTGTTGGAATACAAGGAATGGATGATGAGGGTCAGAAGCTGGTTTACTTCTGTCTGAAACTGATAGGTTGCCATCTGTTTCTCCTGTGTGAATTACTAAAAGATTAAAGATTTTCTATCTAATAATGTAATAATTCCCGGCAAAATTGGCAAGAGGAAGTAAGTTTCAAGAATATTGATACAGCCTTTAACCAGTACAATTCTTGGTGATACAAGAAATCCTATGTTCGACGTGCAATTTCGGAAATACGATAAAACTCAGCCTTATCTTCGTACATTAGTCGTTCCGCCTCTGCTAGCAAGGACATCAACTGGGAACCAGGATTCTTTTTCCAAGCAGCACCTATGGCCAAGGTTATCTGACGTTCTTTAGTTAATTCTTTTAATTGGGAAAGCTTATGCTGGAACATAACTTGCACAATTTGAGGAGCAAACATCTCGTAGTCTGAGGAGCAGAACACTACCACAAACTCATCACCGCCGAGACGAAACATTTGTTCCTGAGGGTACACCTCTTTCAGCAAGGAGGCAACTTGCAACAAGAGTTTATCTCCCGCCTGATGCCCTTCCGTATCATTGATTCGTTTTAAGCCGGTAACATCGCAATATACAAACCCAACAGACTCTTCATCAGGAAGCTTTTCCAAGGTATCCATAAAAAATCTACGGTTCCCCATTCTCGTTAACTCGTCGTTATAACTGAGTTTCAATAAATCTTGCTGTAAGTTTCGCTGGCGTAGCAAAGCAAGTACAAAATATCCCATCATTTGTAGCAGGTTTACCGTGTAATCCAACATATCTCCAGGAGGATTATCTACACCGTAAAAACCGAAGGGAATTCCATCTTCAAACAGAGGAATAGTTATAAATGAAGAAACATGTTGTACCTTGAGAGTATCGTATTGAAGTGGATCCGAATATCGAATTTCTTCCAAATCCTTGATAATTGTAATCTTACCTTCAGAAAAATCTTGATACCATTTAGAACAAAACTCCGCTGGCAAATCTTGAAGATTTTCTTTTTCCTCGGTTACACCTTCTCGTACCCACTCATAGGTATTGTCGTCGTTACCACGTTCATTTTTTTCAAAAATATAGACTCGGTCAGCTTTGAGTATCTTTCCTAGGTAGGATAATATGACATTCAAGGAATCATCTGCAATGACATGGGACATGGCAATACGCAGCCCTTCATTTACAAGAGTTTCCATATGTTGATAATTTAGGAATTTATTTCGCTCAATCATGTCCATAAATTAATTACACCATTCAAATGTCAAACTGACTTAATTTATTATACATTTTTCTCTAAGTCTATCAATAGTAAAAAGATCCTTGTGTTGCTCTCAAAATAGAAATTAGCTTCTCCACTAGCGAACTACTTTATCACCTGATATAATTAAACTAAGGAGATTCCATGATTGTAACCACATTTGCAGACTGCCAGCGATATGCCAGCATTTCACCAAAATTGAAAAAGGCCTTTGATTGGCTCAATTCCCATGACTTGCTGAACTTACCCCAAGGACGCACTGATATTGAGGGGGACGAACTGTATATCAACCGTTCTAGCTTTACTTCCAAAAGCCGAGAAGATGCCAGATGGGAAATCCACCATCATTACTTGGATATCCAAATGGTGCTAGTGGGACAAGAACAGATGGATGTAACGCCAGCCAGTCTCACCTATCCAGCAGATGAATACAATGCCACCACTGACTACCAGCAGGTTCAAACCAAGGACAATCACCCATACCAAACAATCCTCATGGTTCCCGGCCAGATGACCATCGTGTTCCCAGAAGATGCCCACCGTCCCGCCATTCACGGAGACGGCACCACAGCTACCCCCATAGAAAAAGCCGTGGTCAAGATTCGGATAGATTAAAGCTCAAGAGTTCAGATTATTTTTTAAGCCCATTCTACCAATCTCGTAGCTGGCGACGAATAATAGAGCTGATTGCTTCCGCCAGCTGGGAGCCATGGCTTATTCGCACAAAATTCTTGCCGTAAATCATGCCGGCACTATGGAGGTTGTAGTCTAAGCCCATAAAAACGGCCACTACCTTTATGCCCTTTTTCTTAAGCTCCTGCACTTCACATTGGGCATCCTTAATGCCATCCCTGCCAGAATATTCCTGATATAAGGACAGGGCACATTCATCGTTGGGGGCGGCATCGGTAAGCACCACCAAAAGACGCCGCTCCATGGGAGACTTTTCCATTAATTTTCCTACAGCCCGCAAAGCCAAGCCGTCACGGTTCCAGCCTTCTGCCTGATAGCAAAAAAGATTATCGTTAGTACCGCCAGCATCATACCGCCGCAACTTCTGCATCACCGTGTAGGTTCGGAAGCTGTTAAAGGCGTGAACTTGCACTGGAACTCCGCACTGACTAAGACTTTCCGCAATGATATAACCTTGGGCAGCCAACACTTCCTGCCGAGAAGCCTGGGAGTGAGAGGCATCCATCAAAATATCCACAGAAAAAATTGGCTCAGGATATTCTTGGTTCCGAAAGAAAATACGGTTATCTTCCAGATATTGACTGCGCCACACCTTGGTACAATTCAGTTTTCCACAAGAAGACTTTATCTTGTCACGAGGAACTTGCACCGTCAGCTGATTTTTCAGCTTGTCTCGCAACCGAATTATGGCGTTGTCATAGGCAGCACGATTTTCCTGATAATGACTGCGATTCAGCTGATATTGCTGGGAGCCAGTCTGGGCTCCTGCAAAATACAAATGGTTGTTTTTGTGCATATCCTGGCAAATTTCTTTTTCCAGCTGAATTCTCTCTTCTTGAGAAAAAATCTGGGGGCCAAATTTTTTTTCCAATTCCTCGCGAGTGTCTTCATCTAATTTACTTGAGCCACCAGTCCAGAAACTACCTGAAGAAGTTCCCCGTTTTGAATTAAGCTCCTGGCCCCCCACGTCACGGGCACGAAACATTCGTCCTGGAACCTGCCGCCGTCGCTTGAATAATTTTTCCAAAGCAGAGGGCTTCTTTTTTCGTGCAGACTTTTGACGCTGCCCCAACTCCACCCGAAAATATTTTTTTATAACTTCACGATATACTTCGATGATGTAATCTGTGTCCCATTCCCCCTTGAATCGCAGTGCTTGTAAAAGCTTTGCATCCTTGGGAACAAGAAAGGGCTTTTTCCCCAGATTTTCCATGCACCATGCAGTCTGAAAATGAACAAGACGGTCAGTTTCCACCAACCAGGCAGACATACCAATCATTTTTTGGCAATGCTCCCGTCGTAAAGCTTCAAGAAGGGGCCGTAGCGGTAACTCCCTTTCGTACACCACCTGCTCCAAAGCCAACCACAAAAGCCCGTCATAGATTGATTCCTGCACCGTTCCTTCAAAACTATCGAACAAGGCTGCAAGTTTTTCCCATTCCAGCCACTTATGTACCAGTCCAATTATCATGTTGAGATAAAAGTTTGCATCCCCTCCATGGTCAAAGGAAAGGAAATGAGGCTCTATCTGATAATTTTCCGCAGCTGACCACAGAATATTCTTGGCTCGCCGCTGCTGAGCTGGAGATGCATTCATGGCAAAATCCTAAGTATTTTGTGGAACAGAAGAATTTCCGTCGAAAATGGCCTCTACAGCAAGCCCCTGGGGAATCCGTCCACGAATAATATCCTGCAAAAGGGAGCGCTCAAATTCATCGCTGGACTTGTTGGTAATGCCCATATCAAGGGCAATCCAAGGTTCTATCCCCATCTTCATAAGCTGCACACTATCCAGCAAGCCCCGCAAATCCAACAACCGGGAAGAAATCTCTGAGTTTGCAGTTTTTTTCTGAATATCCACAAAGACTCTGGCCAAATCCGCAGCAAAACTCACTTTCAGCTCAGGAGTTTCATTTCTCAAAAGCCGCACCAAGGCATCGGAAGCAATATCTGGCATAAGGATTACCACAAAGCGGGAAGCCAAGGCCTCATTTAAGTCACGGGTTCCCGCATAGCCTTGGTTCATGGTGGCGATAAAACGAGTGGCAGGATGCATGGTCAGCCGCTGGTAACCTGGCACATCAATTACCCGACGGAAATCCAACAGGGCATGAAGCACAGCCAAAGCTTCATTCTTGGCCATGTTGATTTCATCCAACACTCCAAAGCCACCAACACTGGCACAATGGTACACTGGTCCTGGCCGAAACTGCACCTCTCCGTTACGAAAGGTGTCTGTTCCAATCAAGGAATCGGCATCCGTATTAACATGGCAAGAAATATCCCAAATAGGTCGACCAAACACAGCAGCTAAATTTTCTGCCAGTACGTTTTTTCCAGAAGCCTTTGGTCCCACAAGAAGTAGATTCTGCCCACAAAGCAAGGCAGCTGCAGCCTGCTCCCAAATCCGTGGCCCAAAATACTTGTACCGTGGCTTTGGAATACGCGAATCATCCTCTAAGCCATGTGCAGCCCGAAAATCCTTTATACCTTGTATAATCTGGGGAGAAACTCCCTCTTCCTGTAAAAACTGAAACATATATTTTATTATACTCCAATTTTATAGTATCCGCCATATACACGTTTCACTAAGAGCCAATAAAAAAGGCCAGCGCCACCACTGGGATGACACCGGCCTTCATCTGGCTAAAGCCAGCCCACCAACAGGCAGGCTAGACAAACAGCTTATTTATACAGCTCGATGAGCCGCTGCAAGTGTTCGTAACGAGCCTTTGCAACATCCTCGCTCTTCTTGAACAAGGCTTCTGCACGCTCTGGGAACTTGCGAGCAAGAGCTGAGTAACGTGTTTCGTTGCTCAAGAACTCACGATAGCTTCCGTCTCCAGCCTTGGAAGTAAGGGTGAAGGGGTTCTTTCCTTCGGCCTTCAAGGCGGGGTTAAAGCTGAACAAGTTCCAGTAACCAGACTTAACAGCATTCTTCAAGGTATCCTGACAATGGCGCATACCACCAGAAATACCGTGGATCTCACAAGGTGAGTAGGCAATGATTACAGATGGTCCCTGATACTCTTCTGCCTCTACGATAGCCTTCATTGTCTGGGCAGGATTTGCTCCAAGACCAATCTGTGCTACGTAAACGTATCCATAGCTCATGGCGATATCGGCCAAAGACTTCTTACCAACAGCCTTACCAGAAGCGGCAAACTGACAAATCTCACCGATGTTAGAAGCCTTAGAAGCCTGTCCACCAGTGTTGGAGTACATTTCGGTATCGAATACCAAGATGTTTACGTCTTCGCCAGAAGCGATAACGTGGTCCAAACCACCGAATCCGATGTCGTAGGCCCATCCGTCACCACCCATAATCCAGGTAGACTTCTTGCCCAAGTAGTCCTTGCTATCCAAGATTTCCTTGGCAGTAGCACAACCGCACTTCTCCAACTCTGCAATCAATGCATTTGTAGGAGCAACGTTAGCACGGGTATTGTTCTTTGTTTCCATGAACTTGGCAATAGCATCCTTGAGGGAAGCAGAAGCCTCGTTTCCAGCAGCCAAAGTTTCCAACTTAGCAATCAGGCCGTCACGGATGTACTTCTGAGCCAAGTGGATACCCAATCCGTACTCAGCGTTATCCTCAAACAAGGAGTTAGACCAAGCTGGTCCCTTCTTTGTATCCTTGTTGATGGTGTAAGGACAGGTAGCAGCAGGTCCACCCCAGATGGAGGAACAACCTGTAGCATTTGCAATGTACATCTGCTCACCAAAGAGCTGTGTGGTAAGGCGGGAATATGCAGTTTCTGCACAACCAGCACAAGCACCAGAGAACTCCAACAGAGGCTGTACAAACTGAGAACCCTTGGGAGTCAGCTCGTTGATACCAGCATCGTCCTTCTTGCTGATATTGGCCACCAGGTAGTCCCAAACAGGCTGCAAGGGCAATTCCTGTGCCTGAGGTACCATTTCGATAGCGTCGGTAGGACAAACGGTGATACATTCGCAACAACCAGTACAATCCAAAGCAGAAACGCTGAGGGTATACTTGTATTTTCCAGCCTTGGGCTTAAGATCCATAACTTCCAAGTTGGAAGGACCAGCCTGAACTTCTTCGTCGGTTAACAAGAAAGGACGAATTGTGGCGTGGGAACAAACGAAGGCACAGTTGTTACACTGAATACACTTGGAAGCAGTCCAGTGAGGAACAGTAACAGCAGTTCCGCGCTTTTCGTAGGCAGAAGCACCCAATTCAAACTGACCATTTGCATAGTCAACAAAGGCAGAAACAGGCAAGCTATCGCCGTCCATCAAGTTTACGGTATTCATGATGCTTTCAACCATCTTGATGGTCTTAGCTTCACCCTTCAATACCTTCTTTTCTACGTTATCTGTTGCATTTGCCCAGTCAGCAGGAACAACAACTTCGTGAATAGCATTGCAACCAGCATCAATAGCCTGGCAGTTCATGTCTACAACGTTCTGACCCTTGCGAGCAAACTTTGCAATAACCTTTTCTTTCATGTGGCCCAAAGCTTCTTCTACGGGCAACACGTTGGCCAGCTTGAAGAATGCAGACTGGAGAACAGTACTGGTGCGCTTGCCCAATCCGATTTCGGTGGCAATCTTTACAGCGTCAACGGTATAAACCTTGATGTTGTTCTTGGCAATGTACTGCTTTGCATCAGCATGGAGGTGCTGACCTAATTCTTCGTCAGACCACTGACAGTTGATCAGGAACTTTCCGCCTGGCTTAACGTCCTGAACCATCTTGTATCCCTTGATGATGTAGGACTGGTTGTGACAAGCCACCAAGTCAGCCTGGCTAACGTAGTAGGCACTGCGGATGTGGTTGTCACCAAAGCGCAGGTGAGAAATGGTAATACCACCAGTTTTCTTGGAGTCGTACTGGAAGTAAGCCTGAATATACTTGTCGGTGTAGTCACCGATGATTTTTGTGGAGTCCTTGTTGGCACCAACAGTTCCGTCTCCACCGATACCCCAGAACTTACATTCAACAGTTCCTTCTGCAGCGGTAATGGGAGCGGGCTTAACTTCTGGCAAGCTGAGGTGGGTAACATCGTCCACGATACCAACGGTAAAGCGTGCCTTTGGAGCATCCTTTTCCAGTTCCTTGTAAATAGCGAATACGCTGGAAGGAGGTGTGTCCTTGGAGCTCAATCCGTAGCGGCCACCAACCAATACAATGTCGTTGAGCTTTGCTTCCCACAAGGTAGTGGCAACGTCCAAGAAGAGAGGCTCACCCAGAGAACCTGGTTCCTTAGTTCTGTCAAGAACAGCCAACTTCTTTACAGTCTTGGGCAGTACCTTCAAGAAGGCTTCAGAAACCCATGGGCGATAGAGGCGAACCTTAATCAGACCAACCTTCTCTCCACGAGCATTCAAGTAGTCAATAACTTCTTCTGCTACGTCACAGATGGAGCCCATGGCCACGATTACACGGTCGGCATCTTCTGCACCATAGTAGTTGAACAAGTCGTAATTTGTACCCAACTTTACGTTAATCTTTGCCATGTACTTGCGTACAATTTCTGGCAATGCGTTGTAAACGGGGTTACAAGCCTCACGATGCTGGAAGAAAACATCTCCGTTTTCGTGGGAACCGCGCATTACAGGATGGTTGGGGTTCAAGGAGTTATCACGGAAAGCCTTTAGGGCATCCATGTTCATCATTTCTTTTAGGTCAGCATAGTCCCAGGTCTCAATCTTCTGGATCTCGTGGGATGTGCGGAATCCGTCAAAAAAGTTCAGGAAGGGAACGCACCCTTCCAATGCTGCCAAGTGGGCAACAGGAGCCAAGTCCATGATTTCCTGTGCATTTGATTCTGCCAACATGGCAAAACCAGTCTGACGACAGGCGTATACGTCGGAATGATCACCGAAGATACTCAAAGACTGAGTTGCAACGGTTCGGGCTGAAACGTGGAATACACCAGGCAACTGCTCACCGGCAATCTTATACATATTAGGAATCATCAACAAGAGACCCTGAGATGCAGTGAAAGTTGTAGTCATGGCACCGGCAGCCAATGAACCGTGAACTGTTCCTGCAGCTCCAGCCTCTGACTGCATTTCCACAACCTTTGTTTCGGTTCCGTAAATGTTCTTCAAGCCGTTTGCTGACCACTGGTCAACAAAATCAGCCATTGGTGATGATGGAGTAATAGGGTAAATGCCTGCCACTTCGGTAAATGCATATGCAACGTGGGATGCAGCCTGATTTCCATCCATCGAATGTTTTTCTCTGGACATATAGCCTCCTAATTTAATTTCTACCTAAACTAGATAACTAGTAAGATACACTGACTAGACAATTATTTCAAGGGAAAAACAAGCTCTACAATATTTTTTTATCTATTGCATTTTAAATATTTAATTTCTGATGGCTTTTTTGGGGTCAGCCCCTTGTCAACATTAAAAATTTATAAAATCAGGGATTTGTACTGTAAAAAAACTCGGGAAAACTAATAATATACATATTATGAAACGGAATTCATCTGAAAGAATTAAATTTCTTTGTGTGTATGTGCTGATTTTTGTTGTTTTCATTTCCGGCAGCTTTTCTCAAACAGAAAATTCATCCCAGTCAAAAACAAGACCTTCTGTGGCCCTAGTTTTAGGAGGTGGTGGAGCCAAAGGGTTTGGCATTATTCCCATCTTAGAAGTAATAGATGAATTAGGAATTCCAATCGATATGATCATTGGTAACAGTGTAGGAGCAATTGTCGGTGGACTTTACTCCATCGGCTATACTCCAGAAGAAATTCGTCAAATAACAGATGAAGTAAACTGGGCTAGCATCTTCTCAGACAGGCCAGAATCTCCCTTGGAATCCTTACTAGAAACACGAAGTATAGCTTCTTCTCCTCTTTCTATCAAATTAGGAAGGGATTTTTCTATTGAAACAAACGGCGGTTTTTCCACAGGACAAAATGCCTACCTCTTGTTCAAAGAATTCTCAGTAAAGATTCCTTCCTACATCGATTTTGATAGTCTCCCCATTCCCTTCCGGGCAACAGCAGTAAATCTTACCACAGGAAAATTGGAGTTAATAGGAAGTGGTGACCTTGCAGAAGCGATTCGTAGCAGTATGAGTATTCCTGGAGTATTCCAACCATTTCCCATTGACGACAAACTTTATGTAGATGGTTTTGTGCGCAATAACCTGCCTATCCAACAAGCAAGAGACATGGGATACGATATCGTCATTTCTGTGTCTTTAGATGCACCATTAAAAGATAACTCAGAAGATTTTACAGGAAACCCATTTAACACATTACTGCAAGTAGCTCTGATTGTTACAAGTTCAGGGAATCCAGAACAGCTAGAACTAGCCAACTTAGTGCTTCGTCCACCAGTAGATGACTATACCATGATGGATTTTCCCAAAGCACGAGAAATTTATGAAAAATCTGAAAAACAAAAAAACAAATATCGTGAAGCTTTGAAAAAAATACTCCCACTTATTTATCCCGACGCAGAAGGAACGGAGACAACAACTTTAAATACAAACATAGATCAAGCTGAACGAAGCATTTCCCATCACAATACAGAAAATATCACACGTAATCATTTTTCATTTACCCCTTCTCAGCCTCTTTCAGAAGAAAAAGAAGGGCTTTACGCTAGCATTCCACACATTGTTCCCAATCGTGTGATGCTCTACGGAGCCGTAAAGTCAGATGAAGCCTTTATACATGAAGTATTTGAACGGATAAAAGGCAAATCCCTTACTCCATCAAATCTGAATTTTTTAGTAAATTCCATTTATAATACAGGAAATTATTCCTTAGTACTCCCACGAGTTGATGTACGTCCCCAGCAAACGGTAATTGAGATACGGCTGCAACAAAAAGAAAAGGAAAATTGGATTATTATCCCCAATGCCACTTTTATGGGAACACTTACAGATGATTCTATTGCAAAGCTCACCTTATCACTAGATTTACAATTCCGTGGGTTAACGGGTCCAGGTTCTGTTATGTCCTTAAAAACAACCTTCATTAACGACTTTGGAGCATCTTGGTTATATCTCCAACCACTTGGCCCCCATGCCTATTTACAGCTATCAGCAGCAGCCCGCCTAGATCAAGAGTTTATTACCTCAGGTTTTACCTCCAGAACAATTACTGCTGACAAGTTCGCATATACAAACATCGATTTCTTGTGGGGACTGAAATTTAACGAAAAACATAAAATTCAGGCAGGTGGTGCTATTTATTGGATTAATACAGAAGAAATCAACAATCCTGAACTAGAAGCTCAATTGGTACTTTATCCAGATAGCATAGTAAATAGTGCAACTCCATTAAATATACGCTATACATTTTCCACCTTTGACACGCCTATCTTTCCCAACAAGGGCTTTTATCTTCGGCTAGATACCACAGGTGTGTTTCCCCTTATGAACAAAAATGTTCCAGTGGCATTTAACATGACAAAGCTCGACTTTAGTGCCGCCATTCCTGTGGCCCCCAAATTCAGCTTGATTGTAAATACTATGGCAGCCTCTGATCCAAGCCTACAGCTGGAACAAATTCCCAATTTGATTCCATTTTTTGGAGTGACATTGGGAGACCGAATGTTTTTTCCAAATATTTCTGGAAGTCAGCAATATGGCACGCAAAAATTTGCAGCCCAAGCAGTATTACAATTCCAGCCTTGGGATGACATTACTGTAATAGGAGGTCAACTTTTCTTTAATATTACAGGAACAGCAGGTATCATCACAATGAATTACAAAGATTTTTCTACCGATGGTATAAACTGGAATGCATCTGTTGGGGCAGGTCTACGTATGAATAAAACTTTTAGTGTCATGTTACGAGTGGGAGCGGGAACTACCCACCGAAAAGTTATGCCCTTTATCTCACTAGACATTG
>JAZQSR010000150.1:0-4559 GCA_045630225.1 Treponema sp.
GGCAATTGTAAATCCGGAAAGTCAGTCTCTTGTATCAGTGGAGATGCAAGGACCTAAAGTTGTTCCAGATATAGAATTACAGTTAAAAAATGAATCTTTTTTCACTCGTATTTGGTTAATGATTAAGTCAATCTTTACCAATACAGATATCAAAACCCTGTACAATGCCCAGATTGTATTGAAGAAAGGCCACGATCTAGAAAAAAGAGAGCCAGGTCTTATCGATATTACACGACGTATATTTTTAAAAGGTTTTTATGACCAAGTAGAGCAATTGGAGAAATGTGCAACTTTCTTTAACGAAGGAATGGAGATTTATGATGCAGACCAGGGTGGATTCTACGTTTTCCTTTCTTCTCTCATTGCACCAGAAGTAAACGGAAAGATTGCTGAAGAGATTAATCCACTTAAATTACCTTTTTCCCGAGAAGTTACTAGCGAACTACGCTTGTCCATGGTGCGAAATCTTGATTCCACCCTGCAAGCTATGCCTTCAATCAAAAGAGCTGCTCTGTACGGTGCTGTTTGTAATACAGAGTGGATTCGTCAGTTTGTACACTTGCCCTTTAATCGTATTTTGTCCGCCTTTTCAGAGGAAAATGGCCTGTTGATTTGTCCTTTTGATAGCATTAAAAACGAAATTGCTCAAATGGCAAAGGTTTTATGTAATGGAAAGACAATTCAATCTGAAGTTTTGGAAGCACTCTTTGTTCTTTCTTACAACATGAAAGAGCAGGGTAAGGATAATTTTAATGATAAGATGTCAAAGTATATGGAGGAGGCTGCCTCTAATATTGCTTTGATTAAAATGTTTATTTCTACCGTACCTATGCGAGCCATTGGTTCTATTGTTTGGTTTGATGCCTTTTGGCTACCAGATAAACCAGATGGTTGCGAAGATTGGTTTGTTAAATACAAGACTGCATGGCGCAGAAATTTTGACAAGCAATGGGAACAATGGCTGGCAGATCGAAAAAAACACATTGCAGGAGAAGCTATGTGCCAGACTTTTGGCTTCAAGACCCTTCCCCTGTTGCCATGTCGTCCTTGGAAAAATATCCTTGGTGGTGTGTCCTTCATGTATGATTATGTCATGGGATTCATTTCTGCCTTCTATGATGAAGTATATCTAGAATATGCCAAATTGCTCAAAATCCTTATGGTAGAAGGTGTATTCTATCAGAAGGAAAATCTTATTGAATTAACAGATGTTTGTGCAGAACTTGATAGACAGCGTCTCGCTTTGAATAAATTTAAGGCAAGTATTGCTCCTGATGGAGAAGGTGGCATCATGTTCGATAACTTGATGAAGGAAAATTTGCTGAATCCTCGGGACAAGGCAAAGTTGGATTCCTTGATCAAGTCTTTGGAAACAGATGCTGCCTTGATTCTTGCCCAATGGTGTGCCTCTTCTCGTTCCGTGGAGCTCATTCTTAAAGGAATCATTACAGGAGCCAGAAACTCCCGTTACGATACCTTGTCCAACTTGTCCACAATCCAAGGCCAGTATAATGAAAAATTCCGTCATAAGGTTGATGAGATGCATCTTGGTTTTGAACGTTCACTGGAAATTATTAAGGACTTGGAAACAATCCGTTAGGAGAAATAATGATAGAAGCTTCTGCTTTTGATATTTCCTGTAAATGTGATGAGGGGCAGGACTTATTGTGCCTGCCATTCTATCTTGCAGGAAAACCTCTTCAAGATGATGGCAGAGTGCATCCTCGTTGTTATTTTTCCACAATTTCTGCTGGCTCCATGCGTTTTCGTTGGACTGAGAAAAATGCTCGTCGCAAGGAGTTTTTGCTCAAAAGAAAGATTTTATCACCCATTGCTGAACTTGGCGTTTTTGTATCACGCATTACTAGTCCTTCCGATTTATATCCCATTTCTCTCACTGATTTAATGGCTGTACCAGTGGAATTGATTCATTCCCAAGTGGTATATGCTCTGGAGCAAGGAGAAAACGGTGAACCTATCCTGCAAGATAAGGAAGGAAGTCACCCAGATGCCATGGATTTCTGGCGTGGTGATGGAGCAATCACCCTCAGTAACAAGCTGGTGCCAGTGGTAACGGTGGCAGATTGTCTTCCTATCTATTTATACGATGTAAAAACTGGATGTCGTGGTGTCCTTCATTCAGGCTGGAAGGGAACAGGCATTGTAGTAAAAGCCCTCAAGTTGGCGGAACGAACTTACGGTGCTCGGTCTTCAGATTTTTCTGTGGTGATTGGTCCCCACATTCATTCTTGCTGTTATCAGGTGGAGGATCAGCGGGTTAGTTATTTTACCTCACAGTTTGGCTCTTCCTGTATCATTCCACCTAACAATCTCTCCTTGGCTCAAGCCAACGTGAATTTATTGCTGGAAGCTGGAGTGCCAGAAGACAATATCCTGTGTTGTACTGACTGCACCTGTTGCGATTCTCGTCTTGGTTCCTTCCGTAGGGAAACTGCTGGCCTGCCGGAAGCTATGCCTCTGGAAGAAAAGCTTAAAGGCTTTACTACCATGATGGCCTTTGTCTATTAGCAGTAAAAGGCATCTGGGACTACTCGTATAGAACAAATACTATTTTTTTGCTATTATATTTTTTCAGTTTATTTTTAGGATGGTGCTATGGCAGATTTAAAGGAGCAGTGCCGACTTTTAGTGGCAAATGCGTTGAATGCTTTTGGTAAGGAATTGGGAATGGAGGCTGTAACCACAGCTGAATCTCTGGTGATAGAAACTCCCCCTAATCCAGAAATGGGAGATTTGGGCATTCCCATGTTTCCCTTTGCCAAGTCTTTTCGGCAGGCTCCTCCTGCCATTGCTGCAAAAGTCCTCGCCCTCCTGCAAGATCAAGAAGGGGCAGATGAGGTGGGAACCTTTGTGGCTGTGGGTCCCTATGTCAATGTAAAGCTCAATAAGGGAGCAGCCATTGCCACTGTTTTGGAAAAAATTGCTTGTCAAAAATCAGATTACGGTGCATATACTAACGACGGAACAAAGCCCCTAGATGGTCGCCGTGTTATGGTGGAATTTTCTAGCCCCAACACCAACAAGCCATTGCACCTTGGTCACCTGCGAAATGATGCCTTGGGAGAAAGTATTTCCCGCATTTTGAAGGCAGCTGGAGCAGAGGTTTTCAAGGTTAATATTGTTAATAACCGTGGCGTTCACATCTGTAAGTCCATGTTGGCCTACCAAAAATTCCATCAGGAAAACAATGAAACTCCAGAAAGCCTTGGTATCAAAAGTGACCGCTTCGTAGGGGACTGCTACGTTGAATTCGATAAGTGGAATAAGGCAGATCCTTCTGCAGAAAAACTTGCCCAGGAGCTTTTAGTAAAGTGGGAGCAGGGTGATGAAGCCGTCCATAAATTGTGGAAACAGATGAACGACTGGGCTATTCAGGGAATTACTCAAACCTACCAGCGTACAGGCATCAGTTTTGACAAGCTGTACTACGAAAGTGAAACCTATCTCAAGGGCCGAGAGGAAATCCTCAAGGGCTTGGAGGATGGAATCTTCTATAAAGAAGAAGATGGATCAGTTTGGGTGGATTTGGAAGAAATCAATCTGGACAAGAAGGTCTTGCTCAGAAAGGATGGTACCGCCCTCTACATGACCCAGGACATCGGTACTGCAATTTATCGTCATGGTGACTGGCCCTTCAATCAGCTGGTGTATGTAGTTGGAAGCGAGCAGCAGTATCACTTTAAGGTCTTGTTCTATGTCTTGAAAAAGCTGGGCTACCAGTGGGCAGATCAGCTGTATCACCTGTCTTACGGTATGGTAAACCTTCCTGAAGGAAAGATGAAAAGCCGAGAAGGAACTGTTGTAGATGCAGATGACCTGATTAACAGCCTACGAGATGGAGCCTTGGAAGAGATTGTTGCCAAGGGACGGGAAGAGGCTGTGGGGGATCCTTCCGCCGTTGCAGAAAAGATTGCCTTGGGAGCCCTTCATTACTACTTGCTAAAGGCCACCCCCACAAAGGATATGCTGTTCAATCCTAAGGAATCCCTTTCTTTCAATGGAGATACTGGTCCGTATCTGCAGTACATGGGAGCTAGAATTTGTTCCATCCTACGAAAGGCCCAAGAAATAGGCCTTGTTCCCTTGGCTGCAAGTGAGGCTGCATCATTGCTTACCCATGAAGCCGAGTGGGAATTAATCAAGGTGCTGGAGCAGTATCCAAAGATTTTGGTAAAGGCTGCACAAAATCTTGACCCATCTCAGGTGGCTGGCTACCTGTACGATGTGGCAAAGGCCTTCAGTCGCTTCTACCATGACTGTCCTACCTTGCCACTGGCTCAGGAAAATGGTCACTTGGCAGCAGCTCGACTGTTCTTGGCCACCTGTACTCGCCAAGTTCTGGAAAACGGTCTTGATTTGATTCTGGTACCCTTCTTGGAGACCATGTAATATCACGTTGATAATGGATTTTTTCCTGTGGCAGATGTAAATAGGAGAAAGCCATTATCGGCGATGAAACTGTATTGTTTAGTTTTTTTATACTTGACTATAATGTATAAAGTCTTGTATAATAATTTCCAATCATTGTAATACGATTT
>JAZQSR010000151.1:0-2127 GCA_045630225.1 Treponema sp.
CTTTTTCCATAAAGTCATAGGATTGTCCAACAATTGTATCGTATAGCTGGTTTTTAAGGAAATCTTTTTTTACTTCCGTAATGAACTTTGTGTCAAACGCAATATGCCGCAGCGTATTCAAAAATCCACCGAAATCCAGCAAATTAAAATTCTGACTCATGTATGCCACAATCACATTACTTGTTGTTGCCAATACATTAGAAAGGGTTAAAATTCTTCGGGTTCTAACTTCATAAGCACTCCTGGAATAATCAGTTGCAGGGTCAAAGAAGAAACCATGAATAATTGAAATAATCGTGTCAATGGCAAGTGCATAGGCAAACTGCCGACCTACATCAAAAGCCATAGCCATATCCAAACCTTGCTTTGCCAGAGAACCAGCTAATTTAGGGTCAATGGCTGATATAGCAGGGAGCGGTAAGCTATCCTTAGAATAAATGTCAGATTTCAAATGTACGATTTCTTTTGCTACGGAAGTACCGACAATAATTTTACCTTCTATACCTTGATGCAACAATTTATTGACGAATGTTTCTGATAAAATTCGTGTTGTGTCAGCATGAATGGGTAAACCTGTTGGAGACAAGGGAATAACATCTTCTGGAGAAAAATTACCACCTCTAACTCTCAATAATCCAGTTTTGACATGGTAAGATTCCATAATCAACGGATTAACTTTACCCCAAAGTGTTACGGTACTGGTTGCAATGTTGCCTGTTCCAAAAACCAAACCAAACAAAGGGTCATGACCAACTGTTGCTCCACGATGTCCTAATGCACCATAACCACGCATGACACCACGATTTCCTTTAACTAAGTCAAAGGGTGCAGGGTTAGTGATGATTTCATCCAGAGAAGGATTGTAGTATTGGTGGCTACGGTCTGAGTGTTCTTTCTTGGAACCTTTCTCTTTTTCAGCGGCTTCATCATGTCCTGTCTTTTCAGTCATAGGAGTAAGCAGATATTGTCGTAGGCATTGTAAAGCAGTTGCAAAAAAAAGAAAGGTAACATCTGTGCCATTCAATTTTACGGTTTTTTCAAATTGACGGTCAATGTCTTCAATTATCTGAACTGCATTATGTGATACTTCGGAAACACGATGATATTCATTACCAATCTGGTTTATTTTGGATTGGGCTGAATTAAGTTCATTTGTGATACTTGAAGTAATCTCTAATGCTCGCTCTTTGTTTTTTTGCAATGGATGTTTCAATATGAACACCTCCAATTATAATAATTATACCATCGCAAAATGCCTTGTCAAATAATATACAGTAAAACACTACTGCACTATCAATCTAATATATTATATGTCCAATAAAACGGACATGAGCAGCAGCCAATGTGACTGCTGCTTTTTTTTATGCCAAAAATCGTAATTACTCCCCAATATATCATAGAAGATTGAAAAAGTGGGTTTTTATTTCTTCTATATTCTAAGTAGAAAGTAATCCAAAGGGAGGTATTGCTATGAAAGAGAAAGAAATCACCAATACATATGAGATTCATATGTGCCGTGGAAAAGAACTTGCTGCCCATATGCGTTGCAGCTATGTAAATGAAGATGTTGTTATCAAAGACCTTTTTGTAATCAAGAAATACCGTGGTATTGGCTTGGAAGAAGAGCTGCTGTCTAAGGCGATGAAGTTCGCGGCCCGAAAGAAAGCAAATCAGATTATCACCTATTGTGGTGCAGAACCATTCTGCATAGACGGTCAGATTCGCTTGGAACAGGAAGTGTCCTGGTATAAGAATCATGGATTCTTTCTCCATCATAAAGTGATGGATGTGACCCCCTGCATGATTATGAAGTTGTAAAGGGGCTGCTTATATGAATCTGAAAAACTTCGTCTGGTTTACGGGCATTTGGACTTATCCCCTATTGGTTGCCCTGGTAAGCCTTATAGTCCAGGCACTGGAGCTACCCATCCTTGCTGTCTGGCAATATGTGATTGTGTGGGGACTGCCCCTGCTATACCCCATCATCATAACCTGGACAAACATTGAACGGCAGCAGCGTGGGCAGACCGATTTTTCCTTTGCTGCCACTTATGGTCTTGCAGATAAAAATACAAAACACAGCAAGGCATATCTGGATGCAGCATATCCAGACATACCACCACGGTA
>JAZQSR010000152.1:0-9012 GCA_045630225.1 Treponema sp.
TAGTAATAACCTTACCACCAGCCATAAGGGGAACACCTCCAATGGTGACGGTCTTGTTTACAACGGCAATATCAACAGCAAAGAAGGTATCTGCATCGATTTCTGCATCCTTCTGTGCAGCAGGATCAGCTCCCTCCAAAACAACAGGAGTTCCAGGACTAGTCCAGCTACAATCAAGGACTTCTACACATTCCTTGCCATCTGCATCGGTGTAATCGGCTGCAAGAAGCATACCACGACTTTCGATTCCACGCATTTTGCGGGGCTTTAAGTTATCGGCAATAACAACGGTCTTATCCAAAAGCTGGTCAGCAGTTAGATATGGCACCAGTCCAGACAAAATGACCCGGTCACTACCAGAACCATCATCTAGGGTTTCAATATACAACTTATCTGCTTCAGGATGTTTTTCTACCTTCTGGATTCGGGCAGTTTTTAAGGCAATATGCTGGTTGAAATGGGCAACAGGATCAGTGGCCTTTTCAGGCTCCTTGGGAGCAGGTTTTGCCTTTTTTTCCTTCTTCCCTTCCTGCTTTTTCTCACCAGCTTCTTTGCTTCCCTCTCCAACTGCAGAACGCTCTGCCTGGCTACCAGCATATCGCTGACGATAGGAATCGATAGTTTTATCGTCCATGGTCTTGAAATAGATTTCTGGGGTGCAAACAGTTTCCAAACCATTGCACTGGCCAAGGTCATTCCAAGTGAGACTACCAGCTTCTGCAGGACAGTGGCTCAAGGGACTTGCAATCTTCTTGCCAAAATATGACATTACCAATTCTGTAAAATGAGGCATATAAGGATGAGCCAAAATCATCAAGTCCTTGATGATATAGCATAGGTTCATGATGAGAGAGGCGGCCTTTTCTGGCTCTGTAGTGAGAGTCTTCCAAGGCTCTCCATCCTGGAATGCCTTGTTTGCAATGGATGACAGGGCAAAAATCTCTCGGAAGGCATCCTTCAATTCTGCCCACTCCAAAAGATTAGTGATTTTCTCTTCACTGGCCTTTACCTGCTGCCATAATGCTTCATCAACAATACCTTCTGGAATCTTTCCATCAAAGTAACGAGAAACGAAGGTCAGGGTTCTGTTTACCAAGTTACCCAAGTTTCCAATGAGCTCACCATTGTATTTTTCCTGGAAATCCTTCCACATAAACTGGGTGTCAGACTTTTCAGGGCGATTGTAGAAGATGTAAAAACGCCAAGCATCGGCAGGGATTCCAGATTCCTTTGCATCGGTACCGAACACACCGATTCCCTTGGACTTGGAGAATTTACCAGACTCATAGTTCAAGTACTCGCTGCTGGACATGTGATGGAGCTTTGTCCAATCACGGCCAGAACCGATGAGGGTGGATGGGAAAATAACAGTGTGGAAGGGAATATTGTCCTTACCGATAAACTGGAAAAGCTCTACAGGAGGCTTTCCCGCAGCTTCTGTTGATTCTGCAGGAAGCCACCAGGATTTCCAGTCAAAGGAAGCTTTTCCTTCCTCAGCCAATTTATCTGCCAAAGCCTTGGTAATGGAGATGTAGCCAATAGGGGCATCGAACCAGACGTAAAATACCTTGTCTTCAAAGCCCTCTTTGGGAACGGGAATACCCCACTTTAAGTCTCGGGTAATGGCCCGCTGATGCAAGCCGTCACGAATCCAAGCCTGGGTCATTTGCACTGCATTTTTAGCCCAGCGTCCTTCCTGACTGGCCTTTTCCATCCAAGGGCCGTAATCCTTTTGAATACTAGGCAAATCGATGTATAAATGACGAGTTTCTTTGATTACTGGTGTTGTACCACAGGTTGAACACCGAGGAGATTTTAGCTCCACTGGCTCCAACAGCTTGCCACAGCTTTCGCACTGGTCGCCACGAGCATCCTCGTAGCCACAGTGAGGACAGATTCCACGAACAAAGCGGTCTGCCAAGAAACGCTGGCAGTCGGGGCAATAGGGCTGCTGGATGGAATCTTCTTTGATAAAGCCCCGCTTGTCCAGATCAAGAAAGAGTTGTTGCACAATTTCTGTTTGCTGAGGTGCAGAAGTTCGTCCAAAATAATCAAAGTCAATGCCGAACCACTTGTAAATCTCTGCGTGGATGGCATGATAGTAGTCACAAAGCTCACGAGGTGTCTTTTTTTCTTCCAGAGCACGGGTCTCGGTGGCAGTGCCGTACTCGTCGGTACCGCAAACATACATGGTATCATAGCCACGGCTGCGACAAAAACGTGCAAATACATCTGCAGATAAAACCTGAATCAAATTGCCCAAATGGGGAACATTGTTGACATAGGGCAAGGCGGAAGTTATTAATCGTCTGTTCATTGAAACACCATAAAATATAAAAATATGTTAAATTTCTCTAAAATAAAACAATTTCAGAGAAAACCGTTATAATTTTATAGGGTTACAGGAGTTTAGTCAACTAAAGCCGTTTTGTGGTCTTGCGGGGTAACACAACGAAGCTGATGTTCTTCTCTACCTCTCGTTCAGGAGGGATTTCAAGTTGCCAACAAAGGGATACTAAAAGCTTTCCCTGTTCTGCTTCCATTTGAAGGTGGGCTTGTTCATTCAGCACAAAGACAAAGGAAACTTCCTGGTCGGAGAAACGTACCTGGGAAACGTCTCTTCCCTTGCCCTCTGGAAGCTGGCTGTGGAACACTTGAAGCTCTTCCTCTTGGCCACAAATCAGCTCTGTGTCCAATTTATGACTTCCAGCAGCATCAAGGTAAATGTGGGAGTCAACAGCAAAAACTTGCTGTAAGGGTTCAAGGCTCTCATTCTTGATGATGTATTGCACAAGGATACCATCAGGAGAAACCACATAATTCTTTTTCAAGCTCACTGGCTGATTTGCTGGCCCCACAGTTCCCCGAGCACCAAGCTCAATGTTCTTCCGCTTGCCGTCAAAGGCACGCTCCTTGTAAAGCTGGCGGGCAAATACATCATTGCGGTCAGAAGAAAAATCATCCAGAAAATAATCCAAGAAGAGGCCAAAGCCTTCTTCTCCCCGTCCAACGTAATTCCTGTAGGTTTGGAAAACATCAAACTCAAAGATGGAACCACCACGTCGCTGAATATAGGCATTGTAGGGCTGGAATTGGCAGATATATTCACGGATTCCATCAGCATCGTAGTCGTAAGAGGTCACAGAATCAAAGAAACCGATATATTCCCGCACAATTTTCTCTGCATGCAAAAGACTGCGATAAGCATGTTTTTGAGAGCTAAAACTTGACTTTGTAGCATGCACCACATAGGATTCACCTGATTGAGATTCCATCAACAAATCACGGACAATTTTCCGCCTGTTTTTATCACCTCGACTTTGGCTCACCAAAATGCTGAGATACATCATCTTGGAATACAACAAGTAAGTTCCTGTGTTTTGAAGCAGATAGTCGTAGGGTGTTAAAATTGAATCTCTACCATCTTTTAACTCCTGGGACTGGGGGGCATGTTCTGGGAGAAGTACTCCAGCCGGAATATATGTTCTTTGGTAGTGTTGGGTAGTTTTAATATAACGAGACGGAAGATTCCACTGGAATACTGAACTTACCTGCTCTTGGTTAATGATACTATCCAACTGCTGTAGCCATTGAGACTCTAGCAAATGATTCATCTGCTTCAAGCTCAAACTCAAGCAAACGAGGGGGTGTTCCGCTTCAGGACAGGAGTCAAAAACTTGTTTTTCCAGGTAGCTAAGATATTCCTTTGGTGAAACAAGATGATCCTTTTCAAGTCCACCATCGGTACAACTAACCTCAAAGGGACTGTGCTGCTGATTTTGTCCCAAAACATAGATGATTTTTCCCTGTTCCTGAACAATATAAGGCAAAAAGGTATTTGTTCCCTGGGGAATGAGACGGCTATCCATCATGACAAAGTCCATGGCACAGTTCTTGAGACAAGAGACAAGGCTAGGATCCCAGGCATTGTTGGGAACAACCATTCCCCGTGGCCGCTTTCCAGTGTGACGGCGAAGGGCCGTTGTATACAATTCAATCTGCCCCACACGGTCCACAGGCAAGATGGTGGGTAAAAGAGGGTTGTAATATGCTCCACCGAGAATCTCCACCTGCTTTCTTCCAATCAATTCTGAAAGCACCAAAAGAAATTCCCGATGGTTACGAGCAAACCAGTCAAGATGACGACCGGAAATGGAAATGGAAAGATGGCAAGAAGGATGGGCATACAAAAACTGCAAAAGCTTATAGTACTCATGATACTGGGAATCAAAGAGTGATCCCAAGGCCTGCTGATATGCAAGGTCTGGGTTCATTCGAGAATAGAGTTCCGTGTAATTGCAGTTTACTTCAAGACAAAGATGTATTGTCCCCATTACCCTTTCCTGTTATTTCCTATTATTTCCTATAAAAAATATTATAACAGAGCTTCCACAATTTGAAAACGCGTCGAGGAGGAATTTCAGTTTTTTTCTCCCGTTGGCAGGCAGTACAGGTTGTTTCACCTTCAATATTTCCACAAGGAATGTGGGTATGCACTTCATTTTTTGGGAAAAGCTTGATGATGTGTTTGGGACAGGATGCAACACAACGACCGCAACCAATGCAACCTGCTAAAACCACCGCAGTATTATTCACAATCTGAATGGCACGCTGGGGACAATGGCTCACACAGGTTCCAAAACCAAGACATTGCTGGAAACAATCGTATTCTGTTTCATACAATTTTGTAAACAAAACGCAATCTTTTGGCCCTTGATACTCAATGCGACGCTGATCAAATTCCTTGTCATGGCTACACAACACCAAGGCCCGCATACCACTATCTTCTAGGGATTTTTTGGGATGGCTAGAAATTTTCAATTCGTCTGCAGCGAAAATAAATTTCTGCACCCTATCCTTATCCTGACTAATGGATGGAATCAAAATGGAGAAAATAAAGATTGTAATCAAACTGATAACAATTATGAAAAGTACAAGAAGCAATATGGTAGCAATCATCGACTTATTCCTCCATTTAACCATGAAGCATCAAAAACTAGAACAAATAAAATCAAAATCGCAAGACTAAACAAAATCAAGGAATTTTTGAAAACTGGCAAAGGACCTGCACGTTCATTTCGTTTCCTTAAGGCAGCCAAAACAGGAATAAGGATATAAAAAGAGACAAGACAACATATGACAAACAAAATTGCTTCCACAAGGGTCAAACTTTCATTTATTGCAAGAAGTACACAAAGAAATGAAACTGAAAATTCGGTAACAACAGAAGTCACTGTAAGACGGATAAGCACCTCAATGAAAACTGCAACGAGCAAAAAAATCAGAATGCAAACAAGTGGATACAACTCCTGTAAAGACAGAGGCACCAAAAGACTCTGGATTATGAGAAAAGAGAGTGACACGGTGGAAACTGAGGCAAAAAGAGATTTTATAAAGGAAAGCCCCAATGACTTTGGTGAAGAAGAAATAATGATGGCCCTGTTCAAGCCGATTCCGTATAAAAATACAGAACACAAAATGAAAAAAAGACACTCAATTATCATTTTGTTCCTCCTGTCTTAACTCTACGCTTCTTTCAAGGATTCCACAATATTTTCGTATGAAGGAAAGTACTGCCAACAAAAGACCAGACAAAACCAAGGCTCCAGGAATAGAAGCCCAAAAGGTAAAGGGGCTAAAATATGACAAGGTGGGCAACTCCAGCTTTACAATTCCAGATGGAACAGGAAAAGAGATTGTTCCATATCCCACAATATCTCGTAAGAGGAAAAATACAAAGGCATAAATCGAGAAAAAAGCAGATTCCTTCATGTTTCCTATGAGAGCCACCTTCAAATGCATTCCCCGATTGTCAAAAAAACGACCCAACATCAATACTGCTACAGTGGGCATGTACAAAATGAATCCCATGGTTAATGCAGTAACTGGAGAATACAAAATCAACAGTTGACGGAAAAAAATAGTGATTCCTACCATCAATAGCAAGATACTAATGGGTTTTAATGAGTAGAATCTCATATAATCCATAAACTTACTAAAAAGGGTTGTCAATACCATCAACAAATTCAAAACAACAATAACAGGAATTCCATAATAAAGTCTTCCTGGCACTGGAACCAGCATCACCAAGGATACTGCAATATACATAAAAACTGTATTTCTATTCATAATCACTTACTCTCCATACCAAGAAGCATTGGAATACGTTTTTTCCAACGAGCCACTTGTACGGAATTTCGCAGACTTTCCGTAATGGCGGCTTCTTTTCCGATGTGGGAATCAAACACTGCAAAGCCGATGAACTCAGCACCAGCTGTTGTTGAATATCGATACACCGCAGGAAGGGGACCATATAAGGTTGCAATGCGAACAATAACACCATAAACAGGGCCTATAGTTTGGTTAGAAACGGGAACTAACTCATAGGCTGCAGCAGAAGTGGCATAGGGGCCCTGAAGAACAAGTTTATTCCCAGAAACATATTCCCCTGGATACAACCGATCAATAGTTTGGGAGACACGTCTTTGTAATCCCTTATCCCAAACATCACGGGAAGCAAAGGTCATGAGCACTAAAATACCAAAAAGTACCAGCACAACCACGAGAAAAAATGCAAGGTGCAGGGCAAGTTTTTTAGGATCCATTAATTATGCTCCTGTGTCTGAGGATTTTGATGATGAGGATGAACGTCACCCATAAGTTTCTTTTCACTCTGCCAATGCTCCACCATCTGAATCAAAAGGGAAAAGATATTTCCACAGAAAATCGAGAACATAGCTCCAACAGATGAAAGTCCGTATCCAGAAATGAAAAAGGCTGCAATACCAGTTAAAATTCCAAAAAATATCTTACCGACAACGGTCATGGGTACTGTTCCAAACCAGGGTAAAACAAAGAAGGCACTAAACAGGGTTCCTCCAGTAAATAATGCCAACAATACATCTCCACTGGCTATGGAACCTCCTGCAAAAACAGGACAAAGCAACCAAACAAGAAAACCATAGGTAAAGATAAAACTAACAGGAGCTTCAAGACGCAAGGAACGGAGAGAACACAAAACTAAGGAACCTAACAAAGTGAAAAAGTTAAAACGAAAGGCAGGAATTGCAGCTCCCGTATCCCATAACAATGAAACATATCCTTCTGGAATATTTGTCCCCAAGGGAGAAAAAACCTTATTGTTCAAGAAACTTGTAACAGCTGAATCAAGGGGGCAAATAGGAAACACTCCGTCGTGAATCAGCATCAAGGAAACATTTTGAGACTGCAAATAAAGTGGGGAAATAATGAAGGTAGGAAACCAAATGGCCCCAACAAAATATGCCATAACAATGGAAATGGCTACAGGATTAATCCAAGAACCAGCAATTCCGCCAAAGGGATACTTTGCAATAAAAAGCGTCACAAGAATAATAAAGAAAACGGCTAGCACTGGATACATGGGAGGGAGAAACATTCCAATCAAAATACCTTGCAACAAGGTAACTGGAATATTCATTGCACGTTTTCTGATCAAATAGGCATCAATAGCTTCTGCACCAAAAGAAGCTAAAATGCAAGAGAAAATTATGAACAAGGACTGATAACTAGAGGTAACCACCAACATGATAATATGAGGAACCAGGGCACAGAGCATACCTATAGTCATGGTGGAGATAGATGGTGTTACATAATGAAAAGGACGCAAGGTCAGGGCATTATTTTTTCTCATTGATTGCTCCTCTTAAAAGCTTAATACTTTGGCATAAAGGCAACCGTGCAGGACAAACAGCATTACACAGAACACAGTCCGAACAATTTCGCAAAGTATTAAGATGGTTTTGTGAGATTTCTCGATTAAAGGCATAATGTCCATACAAAATATCAGGAGACATCCCCATGGGACAAACCGTACGGCACATTCCACAGCGGATACATTCCGAACTGGTAGGATTCATTACATCCTTTGGAGGAATAATGCTAACAGATTTCACTTCTTTGGTTATGGGAGTATCGAGATCTGTCACATTATGACCCATCAATATACCATTTACAATGATTTTTCCGCCATCCTTTATAAATCCACCAAACTCTGCAATCAAAGAACGAATGCTAGTGCCAAGACGCACCTTTAGTATTCCTTCTCCATATACAGCATGGCCTGCAATCTGAATGAACTTGTCGATTACTGGTTGGTTATAAACTACGGCCTCATACACATCATAGAGTGTGGAACTATCAATAAATAAATCTTTCAAAAAAACACGGACGTCTTTCCGCCGTTTTTTCATGTAGGAAATAATATCTCTTTTTCCACCAACAGGATAGTATGATGTATCAGTCTCTACCTTGATATATTCCACTTCACCTTCAGGCAAAAGGAGTTCAGTTTTTGGGGTAAAATTTTCAGGAACCAGCACCACTACCCGTTTAGTCTCCAAAGCAGCAGCAAGAATCTCTATTCCTGTCATAATCTCAAGAGTATGTTGCTCAGAAATAAACTGATCCACAAAGCAGCTGGGTTCAAGGTCGAACAAACGAACAACCAAGGTGGGAGTGCTTTTTTCTGTCAGTCTGTCCATCTGATGCACCAGAGAAACAGCCCTACCAAAGGTGTTCACTACACCATTGTCAGCAATAATACGACGCAAGGTGCTTGGGGGAAAACTTTTCCAATCTGCAGCCTTGCGGGGCTTACCATACAGAGAAAATTCTCCTTGGAGCCGAACTTTCACTGCATGAACACGTCTTCCATCGGGGTCAGTAATATATTGTATCTGGGAAACAATCCCAGGCACAGAAGAATGAATAACAGAACCATATAATTCTTTACTGGTGGCCAACACCTGTCCTTCTTTTACCACATCACCTTCTTTGACCGTACAAAATGTAGTTGTATCCTTTTCTTGCAGCAAGGGAATAATAGCTTCCTGAGGCAAAAAGGCATTGGTGGACTCCTGATACCGAACATGTTTGTATGGCAATAAATCAGAAATCTTCATCTTCATTTTTGGATTCTCCATATAAATATGCCTGCTATAAGAAGTCGGAGGCCAAGCGGTCTTAGGAAGA
>JAZQSR010000153.1:0-5644 GCA_045630225.1 Treponema sp.
ACCGCTTCCCAGGCGGCTTGCCGCCTGTTAATCGTAGCAACATCCCTTGAGAAAGGGGTGTTGCGAAGATTGGCATTTTCGCAAAATGCCATTTGTCAGTTAGCTGACAAATAATTCGACGGTTACGCTGATTATTTGAGCCATATAAATATGGCTGAAATGTCAGAGTAAACGGCGATAGTCCCCTATATGGGTTATGGGGTGAACCATACCATCCCTCCCTCACAGGGTAAAACAACTGTGGGTAAACTAAGTGCGGTCTTTCCGTATAATGTCTTAACCGCTGCCTTGGCTTTGTCGGCAGCAAAACATAGACAGGGCAAAGGGGAGATGTTTTAATGGGTCATAAAAATAAAAAGAGCCTTGTTCGGCAAGTCCAGGAGAACCTACAAGAAAAATTATCCCGTGGTGTAGGTACAAGCAAGCATTTGGACAAGCAGACAGGCTCAACAGGAGATAGAATATATTCGTTTTCAACTTTTCAAAATTATATGAAACATAATATTCAGTTTGTTAATTACTGCAAAGAAAATTACGGTTGCAAAACTTTGGAGGATTGCAGACCCCATGTAGACGATTATCTTCAACATAGAATGGAAGCCTGCAGCCCATGGACGGTCAAGTTGGATGCTGCCAGCATCGGGAAATTATATGGGGAAAGCACAACGAATTTCTGTCAAACACCATCCCGATTACGGGGTGATGTGATTCGTTCTCGTGGTTCCAAAGGGATGGACAGGCATTTTTCAGAAGCCAGAAATGCGAAACTTGTCGAATTTTGCCGCAGCACAGGATTAAGGCGGTCAGAGGTTGCCTCCTGTCGTGGCTCGCACCTTGTTCCCTGTTCGGCAAGTCAACACGGGGTTGGAATATATGTGCCTTGCGGCAAGGGAGGTAAGGAACGGGTTGCTCCTTTGGTTTGCTCCAAAGAAGCGGCTGAGCGAATAATCCAACAATGCAACACCGTAGGAGATGGCAAATTGTTCGATAAAATTCACTCTGCTGCCGATATTCACGGATATAGGGCAGATTATGCTTCTGCTTATTACCGCCAGATTGCCCCAACGGACACAAGCAGTATTAAAGGGCATGACCGCTACATATGCAGAGGGGACAAAGCAGGGGTTGTGTATTCCCGTCCGCATCTTCGCCAAGTAAGTGCCGCTCTGGGCCATAACAGAGAATGTGTGGTGGCTAATTCATACCTCCATGATGTAAAATAATATTCAAGGTAAAATCTCTCATTCAAAGAAATGAGAGATTTTTTGAGCTCGTACATAAAATCTATTGCTTTATTTCTTGACATTGATAAAATTAACCTACAAACAAAAAGCAGTTACTTGAATTGTTGCTTCAAAAGGAGAAGCGAAGAGAAACTCGCAATCAAGTAATATCATGGCGAAAGCCAAATCTTTGAACAAAGGAAGGGTGAAACCCACCAAAATCTTCTGTCTATATTTTTGCCAATAATATGCGGAGTGAAGCTGTTCCTGTATCTTTACAGGGATATTCTCGGCATCCGCATTTTTCGATATATAAAATTATGCAGCAGAGATTGTGAGTGGTCATCGCTCGTAATCTCTGCTTTTTCTGTTTTATGACATAAACGAAAGGAAGTGACTATATTGAAATTCATTTGACAAAAGGAAAAATGCTGATGCTCCCTAAGGGGCTTAGTATTACCCTTAGGGAGCATCGGTTAACTACCATCCAGTTTAATCGCTGAATAACAATAATGACCGCAAAAATGCCGAAATATATTGGCAATTCTGCGAAATCGCAAATTTTACAATAGATTATTACACGAAAATATTTGGTAGTTAATACCCTTAACTACCAAAAACGGGTTTTTAACTACCAACAAATTACTAATGAAAGGGGATATATGAATGAGTAAAAAAACCAAAAATAATGACGATATTAACAACTTAACAAATTTTGAATATGAAACATCACAAACTGGAAACATTGGCAGCGGTTCCCGTCATGCTTCTTATTTCTCTGTCATTAACGAAGGTGCAGAAGTTGTAGGGGGCGACATTATGGCTTTCTATGACCGCTTAGCTGACTATGTTAAAAAAAGCTTGAATGTTGAATTCTTCGCATATAACTTAGAAAAAAATAAAAAGGAAAATTTGCATATCCACCTGTACACCGAATTGGAGGGTAACGGCATCCGCTTCAAGACCATGCAAAACTTATTCCCAGGTGCCCATATCGAATTAAGGAGAGGTTCACCCAAACAAGCTCTCCTGTATCTTGAAAAACCACCTGATGTTCTGTTCGGTGGACAAGAGAAACATCATACCGTTGTCATCCCAGTTAAAACCGAGGGCGACTTTGGACCGTACGAATTGATACAGTACAGAAGAAAATCTCCAACTTCCAAAATGACTACACAAGAAAAATTTGACTTTTTTCTTGAAAATTGTGAAACAAAAGCAGATATAAAATATGTGGATTTGCAATTTGCAACCGTTCACAAAGAAGCCTTATCTGAAGCATATCTGGAAAAGGCTCTGAAAGATTTTCAAAACTCACCCGATGTTATTGTTTTCACGAACCCAGAGGGCAAAAAATCATATACAGTAAAAAGAAAAGTTTACTATGTCTGGGGAACATCAAGATGTGGTAAAACAAATGGTGTTATCAGAAAGTACGGTGAAGAAGATGTTTCTATTGTTGGCGACCTACATAGGGATATGAAATACGACGACTACAGAAGCACAAAGGTTTTGGTGTTGGACGAGTTCTACTCTCAATTATCATTAAACCAAGTTCTTAACATCACAGACGACAAAATTGGTCATTTGCCAAGCCGTTACCAAAACAAGAGAAATTTAACTACAACAATCGTTTTGACAAGTAATGACCCGTTGTATGAGCAGTACCCAGACGAACCAGATAGCAGAAGAACACCGTTCCTCAGACGGCTGACGGGCGGTGTCTGGGAAGTGTATCGTGGAGCAGCAAACCGCAAAGAACAAGACAGGCCTGCAGCTCAACACACGGGAAAAAGATATATTGCTTGCCAGATTGATGGAACTGGCAAGCAATACTACGAAGATGGTTTTTCCCCAGAAGAACCCCCTATTTTGATTGGCGGTGAAGTGGTGCTTGTTCCTTATGCGGAACTTCTTAAAATCAAAGATTGTGACACAAAGAAGAAAAAGTACACACCACCTGCCGAAGCTGCTTCGGCAGACAAGGAAACGGATATTAAATTTGACACTTTGGATGGCGAATTGCCTTTTTAATAGTGTTATTCTATCTTTATTATATACAGGAGTTTCAATTTAATAAAATGAAAGAGTGCGATTAAAGGCGGTTGATTCTGTGAAAGATTCAACCGCCTTTTTTGTTTTTTCGTTTTTAGACTTTGGGTTTCTTTTTAGCACGAGGGTTCGTTTCGTTTTTTTTCGCTTCTTCGGCTTCCCTTTTCTTTTTTTGTCTTTTTGCTAATGCAGAACCACGGGCAACCATAAGTTCATCTTCAGGTTGCTCTCCCCAAATTGTATACGATGTACGGAAACCCTTACTATTGATTGTTTCATAAGTTGTAGGCTGTGCACCTTCAGTGAATTCGGGTATCATGCCATGGAAACTATACATTTTATCTAAGATTTTTGTTGTACGGCTACGAAGGTCATCACTATCGGTATTTATGTAATATTTTCTTGTTGTTTCGATTTTCTTGTGTCCCATCATCGACATTAACAGTTGCAAATTAACATTGTTAATTGCACAGTTCGTCGCATAGGTATGCCGCAAATTGTGGTATTGAAAATCAATGCACATTTCTTCTTTGATTTTCTTTGACCAGTATTTCATACTGTTTACGGTCAGCAGTTCACCATTTTGCCTACGGTTTATGAAATCTCCACCAGTAATCCATTCGCCCCGCACCTCGTCGTAGACCCGTTCTGTATCACGGTATGACTTACCAAGGCGGCCTTTGTTACCTCGCTGCTTCTGATAAAGGTCGTCGAGATAGTCCATCATGAAAGACGGGAGTATCACTTTTCTGACGCCTGTTAGGGTTTTGACCGCACAAAGGGTAATTGTGCTATTGGTGTAGTGCATTTGCCGATTGACAGTAACACTTCGTTCTTCCCAGTTTATACATTCCCAACGAAGTGCAAATGTTTCCGAAATTCTCAATCCGCAATGAATTCCAAAATAAAATGCTGTCAGAAGATTACCGTCTTCGCTGCTGAAAATCTGCTCCATCCAAGCAAGTTGATTATCCGTGTAAACGGTGGCTCCTTCTTCCATATCCTCGTGGTCGGCTTGAGTCATTTTGGGCATGGTGAGCCGAGTACCACGAGATACAAACATCTTGTTGTATCGGGATGGTTCTATTACTTCCATACGGTCAGCATGCCCAAACAGAAGGTAAAAGAACCGCAAAAAACCTTGAACATACTGATACGAATAACCTTTTTGCTTGTAAAGTTCTTCGAGATATGTGTTTAGGTCGACGATAGTAATGGAGTTGATAGGACAGCTACCAAATTTGGGTTTCACATGGTTTTCCCACAAACTGTCTTGCTTGCGGAGAGTTGCAGGTGCTTTACTTTTGGCTTCCGTTGTCATATAATTATCGTATACATCTGCCAAAGTTACTTCCTGCGGCTGTGCGGTGTAATCTTCTGGGTTGGCACGGATACTTGCTTCGTGTGCCTTTCTGGCTTCATGTGCTGCCCTGGCGGTCAGAAACGGGTTTCCTCGTTCGTCTTTCTTAATGCGAGTATCAACCACTTTTCCATCGGGCAATTTTATCTTAATTCTATATGTCCAAGAACCATCGTTATTTTGAGTAACACCAGTATATTTTGCCATAGTTTCCACCTCTTTCTTTATCTGGAGTATAGCACATAAATGGTGGGAACTCAAGTGGGATTTTTCTATAGCAATTGAGAAAACCCTTGCAAATAAAGGGTTTTTCAATTTACTTCGTGACGAGGCTCGCCACGGCCGCGGTCTGGAAGGCCTGCTGAAGCGCTACTTCAAGTAAGATATCCCTTATGGGGCGGGGGCTTGCCCCCGCCCTTTTTCTAACCAAAAACACACTATAAGAATCCTTGGCAAGCTATTAGGTGCGTACACTACAATAAAAAGCAGGAGGCTTTCTTATGTCCAATTTTTCTTTTCCTCAGGATTTTCTTTGGGGTGTGGCAGGCAGCGCGCTGCAGATGGAAGGCGCTATGCGCGAGGGCGGCAAGTGTCTGAATGCGTCCGAAGCCGCTTTTTACAATCCCGCGTGCAGCGATATGTTTGCCGACAGACGCCCCCCGGATATCAACTGTGATTTTTACCACAAATACCCGGAGGATCTGGCATTATTTAGAGAATTGGGCGTAAAAGTATTTCGTTTTTCCATCTCCTGGAGCCGGATCATCCCGTCCATGGACGCCCAGCCTAACCAGGCAGGTATCGATTACTACAATCGGGTCATCAACGAAATGTTAAAAAATGACCTGATTCCTTTTTTCGACCTGTGGCATTCCGATCTGCCCCAATGGGTGAAAGAAAACGGCGGCCCTTCCAACCCGGATTTTCCCAAATGGTATCTGCGCTATGCAGAGGTCTGTCTGCGAGCCTTTGGCGACCGGGTCCAGTACTGGAGCACCGTCAACGAGCC
>JAZQSR010000154.1:0-1910 GCA_045630225.1 Treponema sp.
AAGACCGCTTGGCCTCCGACTTCCCTTTATTACAGAAAGCATGTGGCTGAACCTGCGAACCGAAGATGACCCAGAATCTGTTCACCTGGCAGATTACCCTGTATATAATGAAGCTCACCGTGACTTGGAGCTGGAATTCAAGATGGATACCGTACAAAAGGCTGTTTCCATGGGACGATCTCTGCGATACCAGTACAACTTGAAGATTCGCCAGCCTCTCAAGTCTGTGGAATTCGTTACCAGAAATCCTGACGAAAAGCGGGTATTGCTGGAAATGGAAGAATCCATCAGAGAAGAGCTGAACGTAAAGAAGGTTGTGTTCCACCAGCGAGAGGATGAGCTTGTAGAATACAAGGCAAAGGCAAACTTCCGTACCTTGGGTAAGGAGTTGGGCCCCTTGATGAAGGCTGCTTCTGCAATCATCGCTGATTTGGGTCAGGATTCAATCCAGTCCATTTTGGAAGGCTCAACCCTCAGCATTGATGTACAGGGCACCACCGTAGAGCTTGACGAAAGCAAGATTCTCGTGGACCGCATCGAAAAGGCAAACCTCAAGGTGGTAAACGAAGGAACTCTTACAGTAGCCCTTGACTCAGAGATTACCGACGAGCTGAAAAAAGAAGGCTATGTTCGTGACTTGATTCGTGGTATCCAGAGTCTCCGTAAAGAAAGTGGTCTTGCTGTTACCGACAGAATTAACCTGAAGGTTTCTGGTTCAGGTAATCCTGAAGCTATTACTGAATTGAAGGATGCTTGTAGCCAGTTTGGTGACTTTATCCGTGGTGAAACCTTGGCCGAAAAGCTTGATTGGGCAGAAGCCCTTCCTTCAGGTACCCAGGTAGAAGCTGGGGATGCAGTTTGGAGTGTTACTCTTGAAAAGGCTTAAGGTGTCATTAACATCTTTGTCTGTCTTTTCATTTTCCAAGCATGGCAGTAAAATTGCTGTCATGTTTGGACTTGTTCTGATAACCTTATTCTTTTTGGCTGGTTGTGCCAGTCAAAGGGATATGGTATCAGACACTGATTACATGTCCTTGCTACCGGAAGATGCAGAAATTTATCTGTGTTTCCCGGTACAGGATAATCCTTCCATTGCTGGTGAATTGGTGACAGCCTTTGCTCCACAAATGGAGGCTCAAGATATAAAAAAAATTACCAAGCGTTTTGATAAAATCTATGGAGCGGTAAAAGGCAAGGATTTTTTTGCAGTTGCCACCGGCTCCTTTCCAAAGCTGGGACTTGGGTTTGCCCTAAAAGAAAAAAACGGCTGGAAAAAAATCAAGGATTCAGCTATACCTGTTACTGGTTCTTTTTATCAGTATAAAAACCTGCCATTTCAAATTGCATTTCCCAGTTCCTCCCTCATGATGCTTTCGCCCCAGGTGGATTCCCTTTTAAACTCCTACCAACAGCAGCTAGAGGGAAGTGCTGTTATAGCAGAAAATCCTTTGGCTCAATTTGTTTCTGAGCATGAACAAGCTTTTACTGAAAATTCTACTTCGTCAGACAGAAGCCTAGCTGGAACATCAATCGATTTGTATGTTTCTGACGTTGTTTCTATTATACTTCCCATTTTAAAAACTTCCCTTCCTATTAATTTGCCATTTACAAACTTGTATGGCAGTTTTATTCCCAAAAGGAATGGAGGCGAAGGGGAAGATATGTATTCCTTTGTGGCATATGTAGGGTTAACTGATTCTCGTGTAATGAAGGCTTCATTAACAACCCTTAAATTGGTTGCTAGGGGACTTGGCATTGAACTTGATTATTCTTCTGTGGGAGAGGAAACTATAAAAATTTCAGGAATCAGCCTATCTCAAAAGGATTTAGGAGACTTGCTGAAAAAAATATTGTAATAAACCTGATTCGGTTGTACTCAATCAGATAGAGCAAAATTATGGAGGTATGAA
>JAZQSR010000155.1:0-1582 GCA_045630225.1 Treponema sp.
ACCGAAGAAGAACTGTATGCTTTATCTGATGACGAAGTGATTTCTATGTATGAATCCATCTATGGTAAGGAGTAAACCTTTATGGAAAAGATTGTTTTCTTTTGGGAGTGGCTGCGGCTGCCCAAGGAAGAATTTAATATCCTGATGATGCTCGCTGACATGGGCGGCTACTTCAAGGGAAATTTGTCTGATATGTGCAGGTACTTTCGTGTAGACCCAGGCAACAGCAAGAACAAGGCCCCTATGAGAAATGCCATTGAAAACTTAACTTCAAAAGGCTTCATCACCAGCGAGAAGTCAGGATACACTTACAGCTTGCAGATTGTTCCAAAAGATAGAAAGGTGGAACTTCTGCGGAAGTGGGTTGACCCGATTCTTCAGGCTGACCACTTTTCTGAGAGTGTGGCAAAGGCTCCAGTCATTAAGTCGCTGATTTGGATTTCACAGAACAGCTATTCCAAGGTTGTCACAAATGATGAAATTGTTCCCCACTTGAATATCTCAGTCAGTAGCTTCGGCTCTGCAAAAAATGTGCTCGAGAAGGATTTTTGTGTGATTATGCGAGAAATTGAGCGAGAAACCTTTGAAGATGGCACCAAGATAAACCTTGGGCAGCGGCTTGGCGTTCCGGCGGACTGGTCAGAGTAAAAAAGCAGGTACTTTTTCCCGAATGTTATAATAATAAAATATAATATTGGGTAAAAAGTACCTGCTTTTCTTTAAGTATAATTAGATAATCCTCCCATTCAAACGCCCATGTATAGTGAAAGAAAAACGCATCGCTATTTTGCTACGAAGCTGCAACAGCAGCTTCGTGCAAAAGTAGCGAATGCGATAGAATGAACAGGAGGGTAAACCCATGAGTATAATGAACCATTATTTCAGAGATGTTCCTGACTACTACGATACCATGTACATGGATGGTTACAGTCCTGAACAAATCCTTCACGCTGCCCATCAAACCATGATTCGTCAGTACGAGGCACGAAAGGCAGCCCAGCGAGCAGCAGCCGAAGAAAATGAGATTCCCAATGTAAAAATCATTAGCGAGGTGAAAGTTCGTCGATGAGCTAGAGCGAAAAGGATAGAGAAAAAAAGAAGAAAAAGAAGCAGTCCATCCTTGAGGCTGAGATTTTGCGAATCATGCAAAAAAGCCTGAAAACTGCCATAGACATGGCCTTGGACGACATTCTGAAAGACTTCAAATAAAACTGCGGCGGCAGTCGCTTCAAAGAACCAAAACCCCAGCGAGGGCGATTCTTGAAGCGGCTGCCGCCGTTTTTTTCGTTTTTATCCCTGACGGCTCGTCTGACGGCAGGGAATACACTCTGCCGAACACAGCCATGAAAACCGTATTTCAAATCAAAAGGTCAATTTCGTGGGAGTTCTGCCTACACCCCTACCCCTACCTCTGCGAAAAGTCTGGACTTCCCGAAACATACCCCCACCCCTGTTCAATCAAACAGTTGGTTTCGTGGACACTTTCAGGTGGGCAAAAAGGGAGGGTATGAGGGCCGCAAACAGGGCAAATCTGTCAACGAAACAACAGACCCCTTTTACTGAACATTTTCTTCCTTTTGGT
>JAZQSR010000156.1:0-4298 GCA_045630225.1 Treponema sp.
GTTGAATTTCATATATTCTCTTCCGTACGCACTATACATAATAGTTACATCATAAGAACCTGTTGCTTGATAGGTAGATATGGGAATCATTGCACAAAGGGAAAGTGCATTGTTGGCATCATTTCTTCCATCAAGAACAAAGAAATCAGTTTTCTTTTTCTCTCCAAACAACAAAACCGCTTGAGTAAGACCATTCGGTTCCTTCATGGTCTTTTTAGAAGGAGTAAAATCCAATCGAACACATAGGGGATCTCCAGGTTGAAGAAGGTCTGAATAGGTCACGTAGATTGAATAATCCTCGCCAGTGAATACAGCGGTGGAAGGTTCTGCTGCAAAAACTAAGCTAGCCACAAAAAAACATAATAATAACAAGTAATTTTTCTTCATGGCTATTAGTATAATGGCAAAATTACCTTCATGCAATAATTTTTTTCCATAATATTCATTAAAAATAATTTCTTTTGTATTTTAGTATTGACAAATAAAATCATATATGTTACTATTTTGAAACCTAGGAAATAGGTGATGGGCTACTAGCTCAGTAGGTAGAGCAACGCCCTTTTAAGGCGTGGGTCATTGGTTCGAATCCAATGTAGCTCATTGAAGACTTCTGCGTTATGCGTAGAAGTCTTTTTTTTATGAAATCGTTTAAAGTCTTTCTATTGACAATCTTAGACTGTATCGTTAATATGACATTATTACTATTTTTGTCTAAATGAATGCAAGAGGTATCTTAAACTATGGAATATAATTTAGAGCGTCAGCACGCAAAGGGCAAGCTCCATGCCATCGAAAGAATTAATGCACTGGTAGATAAAGATTCCTTCATGGAAATCTATTCTGGTGTTCACCACAATTGTACAAGTTTTGGTATGGCTGGCAAGGAGATTCCTTACGACGGTGTTATCACTGGATTTGGAATGATTAACGGTCGTCGTGTAGCCATCTATGCCCAGGACTTTACCGTACAGGGCGGTTCTCTTGGAAAGATGCACGGAGATAAGATTGCCCAGATTATAGAAATGGCTATCGAAGCTCGTTGTCCTGTTATCGGAATCAATGACTCTGGTGGAGCACGTATTCAGGAAGGAGTAAACTCCTTGGCTGGCTATGGAAACCTCTTTTTCCAGAATGTGCGGGCATCAGGATATATTCCCCAGATTTCCATCATTGCAGGTCCCTGTGCTGGTGGTGCTGTATATTCTCCTGGAATTACCGATTTCATCTTTACTGTTGATGAAATCAGCTATATGTTTATTACTGGTCCAAAGGTAGTAAAGAGCGTTATGTTCATGGACATTACCGAGGAAGATTTGGGAGGTGGTGCCATCCATGCCCAGAAATCTGGTGTGTCTCACTTCCGCTGTCCCGACGAAAAGGACTGCTTTACCAAGGTTCGCAAGCTTTTGGACTACATCCCCCACTATTATGGTGACCGTGTTCCCTCCGCTTCTGCCCGCTATGATGCCCGTAAAAAGGCAAAGAAGATTGTGGAAGTTCTTCCAGACAGAGGAACCCAAGGATATGATATCCGCAATGTAATTGACTGCTTGGTAGATGATGACAGTTTCTTTGAGGTTATGGAAGAGTTTGCCATCAACATCGTTGTGGGATTTGCTCGTATCGAGGGGCGCACCGTAGGTATCGTTGCCAACAATCCAGCTGGTTTGGGAGGAATCCTTAACTGTGACGCCTCCGACAAGGCTGCTCGTTTTATTCGTTTCTGCGATGCATTCAATGTGCCCTTGTTAAACTTGGTAGATGTTCCTGGATTTGTTCCTGGTCCACAGGAAGAGCAGAAGGGTATTATCCGCCACGGAGCAAAGTTGATTTATGCCTATTCAGAGGCAACCGTGCCTAAGATTACTGTTATTACCCGAAAGGCCTATGGTGGAGCTTATATTTCTATGTGTTCCAAGCATATTGGTGCTGACTTTGTATTTGCATGGCCCAAGGCAGAAATTGCAGTAATGGGTGCTGAAGGTGCCATTCAGATTCTATATGCAAAGGAAGTGCAAGATCCATCAAAAGCTCAGATAATCGAGGAAAAATTGAAGGAATATCGGGAAACAGTAATGACTCCCAAAACTGCTGCTGAGCAAGGCTATGTATCAGAGGTTATCAATCCCGAAGATACAAGAAGAAAGATTTCCCAGTGTCTGCGGTTGTTAAAGAGTAAGAAGTCTACTTCTTGTGTAGAGAAAAAGCACGGAAATATTCCTCTATAATTCTTGATTCGAATTAGATTAGATAAAATTTCCTCCTTCAGAGATAGGTTGATATGAAAACACAGGATGTTTTACATCAACCTATCTCTATTTTTATTATCCAAAAATAAAATTAATCATAATTCCTTGTAGTTTTGTTAATTTTCAGTTATAATAGGCTTATATTTCACATAGGAGGTTTAATGTGAACAAGAAAATCTTGGTCGTTGCAGCTTTGTTAATGGTTGTATGCGTTAGTGGTGCTTTTTCTTGGGCTATCGGTGTTCAGGGAGGCGGTGGTGTAGGAGGAAATGGTGGAGCTGCCATTACTTTCAAACTCGATAGCACACCTTTAGTATTTGCTGCAGATTTTGCTGCTTCTAGTAATTATTTTGTTTTTGGTATTACAGGTGACTATTGGTTTATCGAAGATACCATCGTAGATACAGGAATTGGTCCTTTCGGTTGGTTCCTAGGTGGTGGTGCAGGTATTGCACTTCGATTTTGGGATGACCATGGTCCAAAAGATGATCATAATGGACTCGGTCTTCGAATCACAGGTCGTCTTCCAATCGGACTGAATATGATGATTCCTGTTAGTGCAGTGGAGATTGAACCTTACATTCAGGCTGTTCCTCAGATTGGTGTATGGATGATCGACGTTTTTGGTTTGTATTGGAATGTTGATTTCAATGCTGGTATTCGCTTCCACTTCTAATTTGATTAATGTACTTTCCTAGCATTACATAAAAAAGGCTGGCATGGAAAATATTTCCTGCCAGCCTTTTCATTTGTAAAAAAGTTTATTTCAAACCTTCCTCCCAGTCAGTTTCTTTAAATCCAACTAGGACTGTATCTCCTGAAATTAGGATAGGCCGCTTTACCAGCATTCCATCGCTAGCCAACAAATCCAATTGTTCATCTTGACTCATGGTAGGAAGCTTATCCTTCAATTCCAGAGATTTGTAGACTTGGCCACTAGTATTGAAAAATTTCTTCAGGGGCAAACCACTTTTGTTAAACCAATCTTCCAATTGGCTACGACTGGGCTTTTGCTCCTTCAAATCAATAGCTTCATAACTTATATTGTTTGCTTCAAGCCATTTCTTGGCCTTCTGGCAGGTTCCACAACGAGGATACCAAAAAAAATTAATCATTTGCATTCTCCAAAACTCACTATGTAATCAAACTTAAACTACAAAAACGCCTTCTGCTGGACGCAGATAATTGTTTGCCAACATCTGTACATGGGACAAAAAGGCTTTATCTGTAAAGTGTTTTGCCTTTGTGTGACAAACTTTGACACAAGCCTGACATTTAATACAAATTCCTGGTACAAGGCTTGTATCCTCAAAGGAAATGGCTCCCATGGGACAACGTCTTGCACAGGCTCCACAAGAATCACAAAGCTCAAGGTGTGTTTCTGGTTTTGCCTTCAAAAACTGTACTGGCTGATTATCCTCTCCTAAAGGTGTATAGTAAGGAGCAGGGTAGGCACCAGGAACCTCTAAGTCACCAGACAAATTCCCTTCTAAAATCTTTTTTGCAGCCTTTTCTGCAAAATCAAGAACTGGAACCATATCCTGTAAGGTGGGTCTTCCTCGGCCAATATCCTCTAAGAATACATGTTCTGTAGGAATAGCAGCTACAGCAGCTACAGTAAACCCATTTTTTTTCATTTCATTGTAGAATTCGATTGGAGCATTATCATAGTTTCTGTTTCCGAAAACATTTACAGTTATAGCTACAGCTCCATTTCCCTTAATATTTTCCTGAATGAAGGGAAGCAGTTTATTTGGTAGGCGACCTGCATACACTGGTGTAGTACAGATGACAATATCATCCTGGCCAAAAACAAAGTCATGTTCTCGTTCTTTAGGCAGTGTAAAACTCATTTTTTCCACAGGCAACTGTAAAATTTGGGAAACTCTTTCTCCAATTTCTGTAGCAACTTTTCGTGCATTGCCTGTTGGGCTAAAATACAATACCACAATACGTTTAAATTGTTTATTATCCATTTTAATCTTCCTCCATAAAAACTATACCATAGAAAGAAAAAATGATATACTGTTTTTTACGATAAATGCCGAT
>JAZQSR010000157.1:0-8543 GCA_045630225.1 Treponema sp.
ACATGGCTACGATCCGACTTTCCGGGGTAGGTCACGCTCAGAACCGAGGAAGAGCGTCGATGAAAGTAGAATACGAGCTGCAGATAACTATGGAATTAGCGTTGCAAAGCAAGATAGAAAGTATAGGTATCCAATACGTAATGGTATCACTTATCTTGCTTGTGGCTCTACATCAGCAGGATTTTTATTGGACTTTATCCATGGGAATGGACTGCAAAACCTTTCAGCATGGAATAATCTCTCCTGGTCAAGCCGAGTGGATGCTTTGGAATCAAAGATGGGCATTGTCACCAGCGGTGTTTTTAAGGGTGCAACATGGCCGTGGAATCTCGGCAATGCAGTGGCAAGCTACTCGAACTACAAAGTTACCCTTGCCCTGGGGGTTGTCCCCAACACCTGCATCAACAACAACCTTCCCGGCATAAACTTGCGGGGAGTGTCCGGCCTGAGCCAACTCACCGACGGTCTCCACTACCGCAATGTGGTGGCCTACGATGAGAAGGGCTGGTGGATTTTCAAGTGGTCGTACATAAAAATCCATGATGGGAACAATATTGATGGAGGCTGGGAGACGTACAATCCCTTCTATCACTTCTTCTCGTTCAATCTGATGCACAAGTAATCAGACGTGTATCGAATTTCTGAACATAGAAACTCGATACACAAATTTACCAAAGGAGACCACAATGACCAAGAAAATACTTCTCATCGCCACTGTCCTACTCCTCTGCGTCTTCCTCACCGGCTGCCCCTGCAACTGCTGGATGAACCTCTACCAGAACATAGGCAAGGGCATTGCAAATTTGCCTGAATGGTCATACGCTACCCGCCCCGGAGAATCGTTCTCCAAATGGCAGGATTGGGCAGGATCTGCCCTCAGTCAGTTGCTGCCAGCTAAATACAACCGGCAGGACTACATCGGAAAATACCGGCTGGTGATGATAGGCCAGAACCTTGGCATAGAATTTGATGACGGCATGGCTGTCGTGTTCCTGTATATCTGGCTGGCAAAAGTGACGGAAAACGACCACGACTCCACTGACATCACCATCCCCCAGACAACGCCTGACGTGTTCACCTTCTCCGGCACAGCGAAATTCGATTTCTCGGATTCTTCCCAGGACAAGACTGCCACCGTAACCATGACAAAAAAATCGGAGGATGACAAACAGTTCCTTTTCAACTACAAACTCAATATTGCTGAGACCGAGATGGTCAACACAGATTTCACCGCCATGAAGGAGCCGTATTTTACCAGCAACACTGTTCCCAGCTGGCTACCAGATACATTCCACAAGGAACCCGATACCTACAATCCAAAGTATGTGTTCCAAAAACCAAGAATTGGAGAGCAGGACCTTGTCACCACCGGGTTCAGGAGCTTCAGTGCCTCCACCCACGGCTATGACAACTTGGGGCAGGCCACTGCCAACGAACTTTTCTACCACGGCGGCATGAAGGAAATATCCGTGGATGAGGCCAACCAGAAGGCCGTGTACCAGCTCTTTGACGGCGCCCCCGACGCCCCGCAGTACGTGGAGCTACACCGGGACACGGAGGACACCGTCACCTTCACCTGGTTCAACCTGCCGGAGGGCCAGGAGGATTCCGCCGCAAACAGAATTGACCCGCGCAAGGAGACGCTGTATGTGTACAAATACCAGTAATAGAATCTCCCTGCTGGCGGCGGGAGTGCTAGCCATCCTGCTCCTATCAGCGTGCAGGCACAACCAGGAGACTCCAGCGGCATTCGCTATACAGCCACAGTCGGATGTGGTGGCTCCGGGCAGCACCTTCACAGTGACAGCCAGCCATCTGCCGCAAGACTGTGCCATCACCTGGCTGGTGGACGGCGGCACAGTAGAGGGCAAAGGAGCCTCACTTTCTGCCACCGCCAGTCCCCATGAGAAACGACACACTGTCCAGGCCCAGTGCAATCGGGACGGCCAAGTAATTGCCAGCGCCACTTGCCACGTCTATAGCACCTCGCATCCCGCCCTCATCAAGACCGCCGTATCCGTAGCGGTGCAGGGAAACGATGTGGACTTTTCCATAGACACAGGCTATACATCCCTGTCCACCAGAGAGTCAAACGGGAGCGGAACCCTCCACTACATCTACAGCATTACCAAGACCTTCGTGGCGGCGGCAGTCCTGCAGCTAGTGGAGGAGGGAAAACTTACCTTGAACACCACCGTGGGAGACATCCTGCCAGAGGTGGAATTTGACCTGGTATACATCAACACATCAGCCACCGTCGCCGAGCTGCTGAGCCACACCTCTGGCATCCAGGAGTATGTGGACAATCCAGCCCTCTTCTATAAGAATCCCTATCGTACAAGCCAATGGAATCCCCAATTGCTGCTGCCCTTTGTCCAAAGCCCTAAAACGGAACGCGGCCTGTTCACATATTCCTCCATGAACTATATCCTGCTGGGTCTCATGGTGGAGCGAGTCTCAGACACGACTGCTGCACAGCTTATACAGAACCAATTCCTTCAGCCGCTTGGTTTAGAAGCAACATTCCTTGCACCCCAAGACACTGTAGATTCTGGCAGAATCGCCCATCCCCACGTATATCCTGGCACCACCCTCTCGCTAGTAGGAGACGGCAAGACCCCCATCGACATCACCACCGTCATTACCGATGCCCTAGAACTGCTGGGCAAGTCCAGCTGGACAGCGGGGGGCATGGTGTCCAGAGCCGAAGACATAGCTCGGTGGGGATATGAACTCTACAGCAGGAATGCTGTAGTCTCCCCAGCAATTCGGGACAAGATGCTTGATTCCGTCAGCCGGTTCTCTCAGTCGGACAAGGAGGCCTATGGTTACGGAATCAGAAAGATCTATCATAACTCAGCAAGCCTTATCGGTTCCTACGGACGCAGCATAGGATCAGAGAACTGTATGTTCTACAACCCAAACAAGGACACCTGCTACGTTATCCTCACCTCATCCAACACATCCAAAGACAGAACACCAAACATAGACCAACTGCTGGTCTCACTGCAGGAAACTACGCCATGAGCGGTGTTCAGATTCAACTGGTCTGTTATATTTCTGTGTTGATACTGCTGTTGTCATGCTCGCAGCCGGTGCAGCAGGAGGCTAGGGAAAGCGCCTACCGTCATCAGCTGGGACGAGACAGCACCGCCCAATGGAACTATCTGGTATACATGGCAGCAGATAACAATTTGGAGCGATTCGCTATACAGAACATCATGGATATGAAGGAGGTTGGCTCCACAGAAGATGTGAACATTCTCGTTCTACTGGATCGGTCTCCTGGCTATGACAAAACAAATGGCGACTGGACGGACACTCGGCTTCTTTACATAACAAAGGAAGGCTCTCTCAACGATGATATTGTCAAGGAATATGGAGAACTTGACATGACGAATCCCTCAACTTTACTGGATTTTTTGACCTTGGCAAACACCCATTACCCGGCACGGAACACAGCTCTAGTACTATGGAGCCATGGTACAGGAGTCTACCCGGAAGGAGCATTTCTGCAACCTCCACTCCTACCAGACGATGGTACAGGAACAACCATACCAGCGGCAACCAATTCAAAACGTGGCGTTGTCCACGACTATTCCACTGGGTATCTAGCAGAGACAACCATCCAGTCACTGGGTGAAATCCTACAAAAACACCGCAAAGCCACGGGAAAACCACTTCAACTACTACAATTCGATGCCTGTCTCATGCAGATGTTGGAGACAGTGTGGCAACTGGAACACGAGGCAACCTACATTGTCGGCTCCCAAGCCAACGTCCCCGGAACTGGTAGCAACTACAAAGCGATTCTTTCCCATCTTACAAAAACACCTGCCATAACAGACCGAGAATTCGCCCTGGTCTCGGTGGAGTCCTTCAGGGAATTCTATGTGAACACCGTCACCAGCATCTCCTACTCCGCCATAGCAACAGAAAGTCTGCCCAGCTTCCGTATCACTTTCACCCAATGGACAGACTCCCTGAGCAATGCCTCGATGGAAGAGTGGGCGGCAGTTCAATCCCTTCGCCAAAGTTGTACTTCCTATGATATCGTATACACCGAATATATCGATTTGAGGGAAATTACAAATGCCATCTTAAATACCCCTTCCCTTTCCCGGCAGATTCGTCTCTTGTCCCAGGAACTTTTAACCCAGCTGGAGCACCTCGTCATCTGCAACAACGCCACCAATAGATTCCAAGGTAAATTACAGGGACTTGGCATCTGTTGGCCCCACACACAAGAACAATATGAATTCTACACCATGGATTCTGCCACAGTACCCTCATTGCGTATGCACCGTGAGACCACCTTTCCTCAGCTCATTTGTCAGCTTCTCGCCTCCACCGCAGAGTCAGAATCATCGGCCACCAGCACCTTATTTTTATAAAATTCTTCTTCTAGCAGCTGAACCACCGCCTGCTCCCAGTCTGTCCACGAAAAGCTACCACTGGGAATAAAAATCAGCTGCCAACCAGAAGCTCCACGGGCAAGACGAAGCACTGGTACATAGTCTGTTCGCTTGGCCTCCCACTGAAGCCAAAACTGCAGATACACAAAATCGCTCCCGACAGTATATCGTTCCCGCTGAGTCAAAGGAGAAGTTATCGTAAAGTCCCTGATACAGGTTTGCTCATCCCCTAGCTGGCGATTTAGATCCACCATGGCCACAAAAAGGTCGTAGGCTTGTACTAAAAGCTTTTTGTCATCTTCTATTTGCTGGGTAATGGCAGAATAATCACCAAAGTTTTGCTCTGGAGCTAAAAACTGACCATAGGTTTGGAGTACAATTTTTTTTCCCTTGGCTTCTTTGCCAGAAGGTGATAGGCGAGCAATGGCTTCTTTTGCCCGTTTTTTAGGCAAAAGAAATTCTGGTGGCTTGTTGCCGGAATCTTGAAACCGCTTGAATTGTTGCTCAAAATTGCTGACAGCAGTACCCAGTGTTTGTTTGTTTTCCATAAAAAAGCCACCTCCTTGTGAGCTACCATTAAAAGTATAGCATAGCCAGCAAGTTTTATGCTACAATGGAAGGGATTTTTTCGATTCTAGCCAAAGAATCAAACCATACACGAGGAATTGATATGTATATAACTTGTCTTGATTTAGAAGGTGTTTTGGTGCCTGAAATCTGGATTGCCTTTGCAGAGGAAACAGGCATTCCTGAATTACGCCTCACCACCAGAGACATCAGCGACTATGACGTGCTGATGAAAAAACGCCTTGCCATTTTGGAGGAACATAAGCTAGGACTGAAGGAGATTCAGGCCACCATCGCCCGCATTGATCCATTGCCTGGAGCCAAGGAATTTCTAGACCAGCTACGACGGGTAAGCCAGGTAGTTATTCTTTCCGACACCTTTACTCAGTTTGCAGCTCCCCTCATGGAAAAGCTGGGAATGCCCTCCATCTTCTGCAACGAGCTAGAGGTTGCCCCTGACGGAAAGATTACTGGCTACAAGATGCGACAGGACAACGGCAAGTATCACGCCATCAAAGGATTTCATTCCATGGGCTACGACACCATCGCCTCTGGTGACTCCTTTAACGACCTGGCCATGATTACCGCTTCCCAGGCAGGTTTCTTGTTCCGTGCCCCTCAGCACATCATCGATGACCATCCCCAGATTCCAGCCTTTACAGAATATGACCAATTGTTGGAGGCCATCAAAAAGGTTGTAAACAAATAAAATACAAGAATGAGGAGAAAAGATGAATAAAATTATTCCTGGGCAGGAAATTAAGGCCCAAATTGTTGCAATCACAAACGATTGCGTTTTTATCGACTTGAACGCCAAAAGTGAGGGCATCATCGATAAAACAGAATTTCTTGATAAAGATGGAAACTGTTCTTTGCAAGAAGGAGACACTATTTCAGCCTTCTTCATGGGAGAGCGAAATGGAGAAATGCGATTTACCACCAAGCTGGCCGCCGACAAGCTTTCCCAGGGCAAGGGAGACACCTCCATGCTGGAACAGGCTTGGAAAAGCGGCATCCCCGTGGAAGGCAAGGTAGAAAGGGAAATCAAGGGGGGATTTGAAATCAAGTTGGGAAATCCCCGAGCCTTTTGTCCCTATTCCCAGATGGGCTTCCGCCAGAAGGAAGAGCCTTCCGCCTACATTGGCCGTGTACTTTCCTTCAAGATTCAAGAATACAAGGAAAACGGCAAGAATATTCTCGTTTCAAACCGTGTAGTTCTAGAAGAAGAACATCGTCAGCAACTGGCAGACATTAGCAAGACTATTTCCGTTGGCCAGGTAGTAAAGGGCAAGGTTGAATCCCTCCAGAGCTTCGGTGCCTTTGTGGATCTTGGAGGTTTTAAGGCATTGCTTCCTATTTCCCAGGTGGGACGAGGTCGTGTAGCAGACATTTCTGAGGTGCTCACTGTGGGACAGGAAGTGGAAGTAGAGGTTATCTCCACCGACTGGGACAAGGAGCGGGTTTCTGTAAGTCTCAAGGCCCTTATGTCAGATCCCTGGGACACTGTTGCAGACAAGTATCCTGTTGATTCCAAGCATACTGGAACCATCGCCCGAGTTGCCGACTTTGGACTTTTCGTTACCTTGGAACCAGGTGTGAATGGTCTTTTACACATTTCCGAGTTACAGGGTGAAAACAGAAACACCAACCTGCGGGTAAAGTACAAGGCAGGAGATTCCATGGATGTGGCTATTAAAGCTATTGATATTCAGGAAAAGAGACTCAGCCTTCGTTCTGCCACCAGCAGTCAGCAGGACAAGGACACAGAAAAATACCTTGGAAGTCAAAAGGATGACGGTGACACCTACAATCCCTTTGCCGCATTGTTAAAGAAAAAATAAATTTTAGAAAAAGGTGAAGCCCAAGTGCTTCACTTTTTTTTGCAATAAAAAACCCGACCCAAGAAATACTTGAGTCGGGCTGATTTAATCTTTTATACCCTCACTAGGGACTACAACTTGTATCTTCCAGTGGAAATAGTATGGCCCTCGTTGTATACGTCGAACCAAATCTCCTTGTTACCAGATAGATCCAACAAGCTATAGAATTCTTCCAAAGATGTTACTTCCTTACCATTTACGGCAGTAATAACATCTCCGTTTTGCAATCTCATGGCAGCTGCAGGGGACTTTGGCTGGACACCGGTAACCACCACGCCCTTTACCTTATCCTCTGTCAACTGTAACTGCTTGCGAGCAGCATCATTGAGAGGTGCGGCGATAAATCCTGGCCACAGCTTTGAGTTGTCAGCCACCAGTTCCTCATCTCGATTTTCAATCTTCACTTCCAAGGAAACTTCCTTACCACCACGCAAAACCACAAAATCAGCAGTTTCACCCACCGTCAAATCACCTACTTCCCGCACCAACTGATCCACAGATCGAACATCGTGGCCGTTCAACTTGATAACAAAGTCACCAGCCTGCATTCCAGCCTTTTGAGCAGGAGAACCGATGAAAATCTGGGATGCAAAGGCACCCACACGGCGACCAACACCCAAAGCTTCCTTGTACTCGTTGGTAATGTCCACCAGAGAAACACCCATCCAGCCGTAAGTTACCTTACCTGTTTCGATGAATGAATCGATGGCCTTCTTTACGTTGTTAATGGGAATCGCAAAGCCCAATCCCTGAGATCCACCAGATTGGGATGCTATCCATGTGTTGATTCCAATTACCTCACCGTAAATATTTACCAGAGCACCACCGGAGTTACCTTGATTGATGGCTGCGTCCGTCTGAATGAAGTCGCTGATATTGCCAATTCCGTTTCCGGAACGACCAGTTGCACTAACAATTCCCTGGGTTACAGAAGCATAGTATCCCAGAGGAGTTCCCATGGCAAAACAGATGTCACCAGTCTGCACAGTGTCGGAATCTCCCAACACAGCCACAGGAATATTTTCATTCTTGGCCTCAAAGGAAACCAAGGCAATGTCCATTCGCTCATCCTTACCCACCAACTTTGCGTCAAAGGTACGATCGTCGGAAAGGCGAACAGAAATCTCATTAGCAGAACCTGCCACGTGGTTGTTGGTCAAGGCATAGTAGATGTCACCGTTTTTTCGTACGATTACACCAGAACCAAGACCAGTCTGCTCGTATTCCCGAGTCTGACCTTCGCCTTCTTCTCCCTGTCCAAAGAAAAAGTTAAAGGGCCAGCCCATGGCAGGAGTGGTAACAGTTTTCTTTTCAATTACATCAATCTCCACAATGCTGGGCAGTACGCCACTAGAAACTGATCGGAACACATTTTGCATGGCCTCTGCCACCGCCAAGGAATCTTTTGCAATGGCAACAGCAGGAGCAGTATCTGCAAAAGCTGTATTGGCAGATTTTCCTTCTGAAGAACTACAGGAAAAGGAAAACAGCAGGAATGATAAGAGAGTGGCAAATGCTACACCTGCCAGATATTTTGTTCGTCGTTTCATAAAAATAAACCTCCAATAGACAAAAGATTCTTTTTCCCACTCAACATGATACACAAACGAGAGAAAAAAAATCCCTTGCTCTACACTACTTATTAAAAATTAACACATCCTATAGTGAAATACAAATTTTG
>JAZQSR010000158.1:0-3277 GCA_045630225.1 Treponema sp.
CATGGCTACGATCCGACTTAAACTGAAGAGTGAGGTAATCCGTATTCGTAACGGACAGGCCCAGCTTCAGGTATACGAAATGACAAAGGGTATCAGTACTGGTGATGAGGTTGAATTCACTGGTGAACTTTTGTCTGTGGAGTTGGGACCTGGTCTTTTGGGACAGGTTTTCGACGGTCTCCAGAATCCCTTGCCACAGCTCGCTGAACAGGCTGGTTACTTCTTGGAGCGAGGAATCTATCTTGATGCTATCCCCGATGAGCGGGTATGGACCTTTACTCCTGTGGCAAAGGTTGGCGACACTGTTCGCCGTGGTGACGTTCTTGGTTCAGTACCAGAAGGACCCTTTACCCATAAGATTATGGTGCCCTTTGGTATGTACGGAACTTACACTGTTAAGTCCATCAAAGCTGCTGGTGACTACAAGCTGAAGGATGCTGTTGCTGTTCTCGCTGACGAAAAGGGTGAAGAAACAGAAGTTTCCATGAGTTTCCAGTGGCCCGTAAAGCGTGCAGTAGACTGCTATGCAGAGCGTATGAAGCCAGAAGAAACCATGGTTACTAAGGTTCGCCTTATTGACACCTTCTTCCCTGTTGCCAAGGGTGGTACTTACTGTATTCCAGGACCCTTCGGTGCAGGAAAGACTGTGCTTCAGCATACAACAAGCCGTAATGCCGACGTAGACGTTGTAATCGTTGCAGCTTGTGGTGAGCGTGCTGGTGAGGTTGTAGAAATCCTGAAGGAATTCCCTGAGCTTACTGACCCCCGAACTGGTCGCTCCTTGATGGAACGAACCATCATTATTTGTAACACATCATCCATGCCAGTTGCTGCCCGTGAAGCTTCTGTTTACACTGGTGTAACCTTGGCAGAATATTATCGCCAGATGGGACTTCACGTTCTGTTGCTGGCAGACTCCACCAGCCGTTGGGCACAGGCCCTTCGTGAAATGTCTGGTCGCTTGGAAGAAATTCCTGGTGAGGAAGCCTTCCCTGCATATTTGGAGTCCTACATTGCAGCCTTCTATGAGCGTGCAGGTATCGTTCGATTGAACGACGGAAGTATCGGTTCTGTAACCATCGGTGGAACAGTATCTCCTGCTGGTGGTAACTTTGAAGAGCCTGTAACCCAGGCTACCTTGAAGGTAGTTGGTTCCTTCCACGGACTTTCTCGTGAGCGTTCTGACGCCCGTAAGTATCCTGCCATTAACCCCTATGACTCATGGTCAAAGTATAAGAGCGTTATCCGCAAGGACTGGGTAGACTACGCTCGTGGTTGTCTCTTCCATGGTGCCGAGGTTGGTCAGATGATGAAGGTTGTTGGTGAAGAAGGTACCAGCCTTGAGGACTTTATTCTGTACCTTAAGAGTGAGTTCCTTGACTCTGTATATCTCCAGCAGAACTCCTTTGACGATGTTGATGCCGCAGCGGATGTAGAGCGCCAAACCTACGTGTTCAAGCTCTTGCTGAAGGTTCTGGGCTCAGACTTTGTACTGGAATCAAAGGATGAGGCTCGTGGTTACTTCAACCAGCTGAGACAAAAGTTCATTGACTGGAACTACAGTGTTTGGCAGGGAGATGAATTCAAGAAGAACGAGGCAGACATCAACCAGTTGTATGCCGCCAAGTCTGGCAAGGAAACCCCAGCTGTATCAGCCCTGCTGAAGGATGGTGAGTAAGATGAACAAGATTTATAGCAAGATTGAATCAATCAGCGGTAGCGTTATTACCGTTCGTGCTGAAGGAATCAAGTATAACGAATTGGCAGAAATTGAAACTGCTTTCGGAACCTCTTTGGCAGAGGTAAACCGCATTGACGGTGACTTGGTTTCATTGCAGGTTTTTGCTGGTGGTCGTGGTGTTTCTACTGGAGACAAGATTCGCTTCCTTGGTCGTGAAATGGAGGTATGTTTCTCCGAGAACCTCATGGGGCGTATCTTCAATGGTTCTGGAGAGCCTCGTGACAAGGGACCTTCTCTCAAGGATAACCCCGTAGAGATTGGTGGTCCTTCTGTAAACCCCTCCAAGCGTATCATGGCTCGCCGTATGATTCGTACTGGTATCCCCATGATTGATATGTTCAATACATTGGTTGTTTCCCAGAAGCTTCCTATTTTCTCCATTTCAGGAGAGCCTTACAACGAGCTTCTTGCCCGTATTGCTATGCAGGCAGAGGTTGACGTAATCGTTCTTGGTGGAATGGGTCTTAAGTACGACGACTACCTGTACTTCAAGAACACACTGGAAGAAGGTGGTGCTTTGAGCCGAACAGTAATGTTCGTTCACACTGCTGCTGACCCCACTGTAGAATGCTTGAAGATTCCTGACATGAGCTTGGCTGTTGCAGAGCAGTTTGCTCTGCAGGGAAAGGACGTATTGGTGCTTCTCACCGATATGACCAACTTTGCTGATGCCATGAAGGAAATCGCTATTACTCAGGAGCAGGTTCCTTCAAACCGTGGTTATCCTGGAGACTTGTATAGCCAGTTGGCAAGCCGCTACGAAAAGGCTGTTGACTTTGACGACGCTGGATCCGTAACCATCCTTGCAGTAACCACCATGCCTGGTGATGACGTTACTCACCCAGTTCCTGACAACACCGGATACATCACTGAAGGTCAGTTCTACCTGAAGGGTGGACGTATTGAGCCCTTTGGTTCATTGTCTCGCTTGAAGCAGAACGTAAACGGAAAAACCCGTGACGACCACCGTGCTTTGATGGACGGTATGATTCGATTGTATTCATCCTATAAAGATACCTTGGAAAAGAAATCCATGGGATTTATGATGTCTGAGTGGGACGAAAAACTTTTGAAATATGGAGAAATGTTTGAGAAGGAGATGATGGATCTTTCTGTAAACATTCCATTGGAAGGTGCCTTGGATAAGGGATGGGCCATTTTGGCTGCTTGTTTCAAGAGTGAGGAAACGGGCTTGAAGTCCGAGCTGATTGCTCAGTATTGGCCCAAAAATTAAGGGGTTTAGCTGATGGCTACAATAAAGCTGACAAAGAATGAGCTGAAGGCCCAGAAAGATGCCTTGAAGATGTACAATCGGTATCTTCCTACCTTGACGCTCAAAAAACAGCAGCTACAAACGGAAATTCGCACCATTGACGAGCGGGCACGTGAAGTTCGGGCTCGACGAAAGGCTTTGGAAGCTGAATTTACCAAGTGGATTGCTGTTTTTGGCGAGGCTGATGCCTTCAAGCCAGATATGGTTACTGTCAGCAATATCCGTAAGGGTGTAGGAAACATAGCGGGTGTTACCATCCCTGT
>JAZQSR010000159.1:0-2574 GCA_045630225.1 Treponema sp.
TGCTGCTGCTAAAAGTTTTGCAATTTCTATTTTAAAATCCATAATTTTACCTCCAAAAAATTCCAACTGAAAATTGGACATACTCTATTTATTTTAGCACAGGAAGGGGGGAAAAACAACAGGTTTTATCTGAAGTTCATAGTCTTCAGAAGTTCTCGAATTGGGCCCAGTCGGGCCAAAGCTTCGGTTAGACAAACCAATTACTCGCCCCCTCTAGGAAGTACATCGGCAAAACAATAGCATTCACCCAACTTTTTTTGAAAAAAAGTTGCAAAAAACTTGGAACCTTTCCGTATGGTTCCAAACCTCCCAACGACCCGAGGGGAACAAAGTTCCCCTTTGGGGATTCCCCTCCCCACAAGCCGAAAACGGCATGGAGAAAAGCGGCGACGGACGGCCTGAAAATAAAAAAGAACGGCAGATACCGTCCTTATTTTTGCTCTTCTATTTCTTCCAATTCAATGTTTCCTTGCTCCTTCTCAAAATCACGGATACACTGGTTAATAAGATACATAATCTGTCCGCTGGCAGAGCGACCATTATATCTGGAAACATAATGAAATTTTTTGAGAATATCCTCATCAATACGGATACTGATATGTTTCTGATTTTTCATAGCAGCCCCTCCTCACACTTAAAATGCACTAAATTTGTATTTATATTAAGTGTAAAATATGCTATGATTTTAAAAATGCACTTAAAGTTAGTGCATAAAATTTAAGGGGATGGTTATATGTCAGACTTTGCTAAAAATTTAAAAAGATTTAGAAAATCAAAAAAAATGACACAGACCGAATTAGGTAGAATGCTAAACTATGGCTCTACGGCAATTGCAAATTATGAAAGCGGACGAAATGAACCTAGTCTTGATATTTTGATCAGATTATCTGAAATTTTAAATGTAAGTCTTGATGATCTGCTTGGCGCATCCCCTAAAAATAAAGAAGAACAAACTATCTTAATATCTTTTGAAACACTGAGTGATGAGAAAAAGAAAATTGTATCAGAATTAATAAAATCACTACAACTCTTACCTTGAAAATTTTTTTGCCCGAAGGGGCTGCTTTATACTGCCTGAATAGGCTTGAGGGGATGGGATTACTAAGGGAAATATCGTTTCCCTTAGTTCGTTAGGAAGTCTGAAACCATACGAAAGGGTTTTGTGGCGGCTTGCCGCCCAGGAGCGAAGCGACCATGAGGCTTTTTGTTACTTTTTGTGCGCAAAAAGTAAGGAAGAAAACCTTAGTTTTGCCGATGCAGTTCCAAACTGGCGAAAAGATAGTTTGTACAAGTAATAATTTTGCCCGACTGGGCTCAACAAAAAAAGACCCGAAAACTCGGGTCTTTTTTACATCATCATCCATATTTCACTGTCAGATTTACATAGCTGATATGCTCTCTCATGGCAGTATGAGCATTCTGGAAATCACCATTTTTGATACATTCGATGATTTTTCCATGCAGTTCAATGGTCACATCGATAACACGGGGATTCTGGATCAGAGATTCCCTCATGGCAAGACGGATACCATTTTCAAAACTATCCTTGGATGCCGTCATGGTGCTGATCAGCAGTTTATTATGGGTCGAATTGGCCACCTGCATATGAAACATAGCATCATAGTCTACAAACTGATTGACATCATGGCGATGTTCCTTCATTTTTTCATAATAATATTCCAGCTGGGCAATATCCTCTGCTGTTGCCCTTTTTGCCGCATAAGAGGCTGTTTCCCCTTCCAGCATATAGCGGAATTCCAGCAGGTCGATCAGATCAGAACTTTCCACCGTCATACTGAAGGGCGCAATATTAACAATATTATCGATTTCATTGATATATGTACCAGCCTTGGAACGGGGGATAAAACCAAAGACCGCCAATGCTGTATAAGCCTCACGAAGAGTGCTTCTGCCTACCCCCAGCAGCTCACTTACCACATTTTCATTGGGCAGCATATAGCCTGCAGGCAGTCTGCCGTCGGTAATGAGTTCCTTGAATCGCTGAAACAGATTCTGAGAAATATTGGTCTTTCCCAGATTTCTTGTCAGATAAGGGGCATATTCAGCCAGATATTCTTTTTCATTCATGACAGGATTCCTCCCCGTTTTCTTTCCCAAAATGATACTGATTTTACTATATCACCGGTTCTCTTGCCTGACAACAGTATTTTCTGTCAGGGTTTTGGAAATGTATATTCCACCTGCATTTCAGAAAGAGGAATTTCTCTGTCCAACAGGAAAGATGCTGTTTCATGGTGAATTTCTTCCAATCGTTTCTGGTCTTTCTTACGGATCTGAGCATCCTTTTCCGCCTGAGAAAGGCTGAGTCTTTCTGTTACAGAGCGAACAACAAAATGATTTTCATCAGCGGAATTTCTGAACTGTGTCCAGATGGGAACGAAGGAAACATCTGTTACATTGGGCGCTTCATCGGCCACCTGCTCTACGGTCAGATGCAGGATGATGGAGGCATTTCTGGGGGGTGTTGTCTGAGAAGAAATGAAATTGCCCAGGGAATAGATGATGAAACCATCATGGACACCATTGCCGTGGTCTATTTTTCTGTATTCCATC
>JAZQSR010000160.1:0-9271 GCA_045630225.1 Treponema sp.
CGAGACAGGGCGGTGACATAAATCTCACCTTCCAGCTGGCCGGACACAGTAAGACTTGCCTTTTTACCAAAGAAGTCCTTGGAATAGTCCACCAAGGCAGCTGCCTTTTCCACAGCCATTCCCTTGGCTCCTGCGGCAACAGCCTTTTCTGCCAGCTTTTCTGGAGACAAGGTAGTTACCTGAAACATTTCGCCAGCACCCTCAGCATCACTGGCAGTGATAATGGGAGTGTGGACATACTGAAAGCCCCGCTCCTGGAAGAAGGTGTGAATGGCAAAGGCCATCTGGCTTCTCATGCGAGCTACGGCACCAAAGGTATTTGTTCTAGCCCGAAGGTGGGCATTTTCTCGAAGGAATTCCATGGAGTGGTTTTTCTTCTGCAAAGGATAGCTTTCTACAGGAGCCTGCCCCAAAACCTCCAGCTGCTCCAACTGCAACTCCACAGCCTGACCAGAGGCTGGAGAGGGAACCAGCTTTCCTGTGGCTCGAAGGCTGGCACCAGTGGTAATGGACTTGAGACTGGCCTCCAACTGATTGAGGTAATCTTGAGGATTGTCCCCTTGTGTGAAATTCGGATTTTCCCTGTCAAAAGTTAGCTGAAGGGAAGCAAAGCAGGAACCATCATTTACCTGCAAAAAAACAAGATTCTTGGACTCACGCTTGGTGCGCACCCAACCGCTGACGACAATGGTTCTTCCGTCAGCCTCAGAAACAAGGATATCCTTAATCAGTTCAGTTTTCATAACAGTTCATCATACCACGTTACAAGGATATGGTCAAAGGGAGGGAGGAAAGAACTACTTAGCTCTAATCTCTAACCTCCCCGCCTGTTGGTAAACACCGTGAACTAAGGCGGGGATTTTTTACTCTTTCCTCCAATACCATTTACCTCTATAAAATTAGTTATAAGTTATCTATACTGTAACTCAAGGACAATAGAATTAACAATCAAAGGAAAGGGTATATGGAAAATGAACTCGTGTCATTACAAATAGAAAATAAAATTATTGTCATCCGTGGCGTCCAAGTCATGATTGACCGTGACCTTGCAGAACTCTACGGTGTGGAAACAAAAGTTTTGAACCAAGCCGTGAAGCGGAATATTGAAAGATTTCCAGAACATTTTATGTTTCAGTTAGATGAAGAAGAATTCTTAATTTTGAGGTCACAAACTGTGACCTCAAAACCAGAAAACCGGGGTGGCCGACAATATTTACCTTATGTCTTTACGGAACAAGGATGTGCAATGCTTTCTGCGGTGTTAAGAAGTGATACAGCTGTACAGGTAAGTATAAAAATAATGGATGCTTTTGTGTCCATGAGACACTTCTTGCAAAGTAACACAGAGATATTTGCAGAACTAAAATCCTTGCAACACTACCAAATGCAATTGGCAATCCACCAAAAAGAAGCAGACAAAAGGATTGACCAGCTGTTCACCTTGATGGACAAGTATAATGTGAAAGATGAACAAGGTATTTTTTTTCAGGGACAGATTTTTGATGCTTATGCAAAGTTTGAAAGTTTTATAGCACAAGCAACAAAAGAAATAATCTTGATAGATGGCTATGTTGATTTATCTATTCTCCAACGCCTTGCTAAAAAAAATCAAGGTGTGAACATTACTATTTACACAAACCCCAAAACAAAGCTTACCATCCAAGATGTTCAGCATTTCAACGCACAATATCCTACCCTTACATTAAAATACACGACAAAAATCCATGATCGTTTTATGATTATAGACAACACCATTCTGTATCATATCGGAGCGAGTCTTAAAGATTTAGGTAAAAAATGCTTTGCCTTTCAGATTCTCGATTCGCCAATCATTCCCGCCATACTGCAAAATATTTAGGCGACATGAAAGTCTAATCCCACCCCACAAAAAAAGCCACTGGACTTGAAACCTCCTCAAAGAGGCTCTTGTTCCAGTGGCTTTTTATCACCGAGTTTTATAAAGGCTTATGCTTCAGCTCGTTCGTCGGGGTGACGGCCAACGGGTGCGTTAGACAGCATGAGCTTGAGGCGGTTCAGCTGGTTTACCTCGCTGGCACCTGGGTCAAAGTCAATGGCGGAGATATTTGACTCAGGGAAGCGATGGCGCAATTCCTTGATCATACCCTTTCCAGTAACGTGGTTAGGCAAGCAGGCAAAGGGCTGAACACAGGCAATGCTGGGCACGCCAGAGTGAATCAGCTCCACCATCTCTGCGGTAAGGAACCAGCCCTCTCCCGTGATATTTCCTAGCTGCACGATATCGTCCACGCTCTTCATCAAGTCGTAGATGGAAGATGGTGGGTCGAACCGCTTGCTCTTTCCCAGCACCTTCTTGATGCGGCGGCGATACAATTCCAAGAACCAAATCAGGCGGCGGGCATTTCGCTCCGTCTTCTTGGGGAAGGCCAATTCCTCGTGGCGGAAGATACCGGTGGAGAAGGTATAGAACAGGAAGTCTGCCAAGTCAGGCATAACACACTCTGCCCCTTCCCGCTCAATAACACGGCAAATATCGTTGTTGGCGGTGGGATGGAACTTTACCAGAATCTCACCAACTACACCAACACGAGGCTTTTTAATATCCAGCAAGGGCAACTCATCGAATTCCTTTACAATTCCTTGAATCAGCTTGTGATATTTTCTTACAGACAATGACTTTAGCTGCACCTCGGCACGGCCACTCCATTTTTCGTAGAGGGCATCTGCAGAGCCAGAACTTGCCTCGTAGGGACGAGTTCGATACAGTACCCGCATCAGCACGTCACCAGTCATCAAGGCCATCATGGCACGGTGCAACAAGGCGGGAGTAATCTTAAAGCCAGGCTGAGATTCCAGACCAGAGGCGTTCAAGGAAAGCACTGGCACCTGCTCCAGTCCAGCGTCCACCAAGGCACGGCGAATAAAGCCGATGTAGTTGGTGGCACGACATCCACCACCAGTTTGGGTAATCAGCAAGCTTACGTGATCTAGGTCATACTTTCCAGACTTAAGGGCGGCGATCATCTGGCCTGCCACCAAGATGGAAGGATAGCAAGCATCGTTATTTACATACTGCAAGCCAGTTTCCACTGCCATGGTATCAACTTCTGGCAAGATAACAAAATTATAGCCGGAATACTCAAAGGCTTTTTGAATCAGGCGGAAGTGAATGGGTGACATCTGGGGAGCAATGATGGTGTGAGTCTTCTTCATCTCCTTGGTGAAAATCTGTCGTTTGTAAGCAGCAGAAACAGACACTGGCTTTTTCTGCTGGCGGCGTTCCCGCTCACGAACAGCTGCAATCAAGCTGCGGATACGGATTCGGACTGCACCAAGGTTAGACCCCTCGTCAATCTTAATGAGGGTGTACATTCTGCCATGGGTCTGAAGGATTTCGTCCACCTGATCTGAGGTAACGGAGTCAAGACCGCAACCAAAGCTGGTAAGCTGCACCAATTCCAAGCTGGGGAAGGCTGATACAAAGGAGGCAGCACGATACAAGCGGTTGTGGTAGGTCCACTGATCCACAATGCGAAGAGGGCGCTCCACGCTTCCCAGGTGGGCAACGGAGTCCTCGGTAAATACTGCCAGTCCAAGACCAGATACCATTTCTGGAATACCGTGGTTAATTTCAGGGTCCAGGTGATAAGGGCGGCCAGACAGTACGATTCCCCGTCCTCCCATGATAATCATCTGGGTCAAGGCCTCCTCTCCTGCAAGCTGGGTGTCACGACGGAATTTTTCCATTTCCTTCCAAGCGGCAGCCACAGCCTTGGTAATTTCTTCCTGTGGAATATCGAATTTTTCCTTCAGTTCCTCGTAGAGGCGCACTGCCAATCTGTCCTTGTCGTAAATGGGCAGGAAGGGATTCATAAAGGTGATGGAGGGATCACGGCGCAGGGCATCTACGTTGTTACGGAGCACCTCAGGGTAGCTGGTAACGATGGGACAGTTATAGTGGTTACCTGCTCCCTCGTCTTCCTTAATTTCATAAGGAGCACAGGGATAGAAAATGAACTTGATGCCCTGCTTTAACAAAGCTTCCACATGGCCGTGAGCAATCTTTCCGGGATAGCACACAGATTCAGAGGGAATGGTTTCCAAGCCCATTTCATAGACGGAACGGCTGGAACGAGGAGAAAGTCGCACACGGAATCCCAGCTCAGTGAAAATGGTAAACCACAGAGGATAATTTTCGTACAGGTTCAAGACACGGGGAAGGCCAACATCTCCACGAGGAGCATTTTCTGGACTCAGGGGCTTGTAATAGGAGAAAAGCCTCTTGTATTCCCAGTCAAAAAGGTTAGGGAGCTTCTTGTCTCCATGGTCGGAGCCTGTGGAGGTGTTGTGCTTGTTGCTGGCATCTACAATCTTTAACTCGTCTCCCAACTCGGCACCACGCTCACAGCGGTTTCCTGTTACAAAGCGACTTGCCTTGTGAGTATCTCCTTCTCCAGCGGTAAAGGTGTTGATGGTCATGAGACAATTGTTGTTACACTTGCCACAGCGACGAAGCTCCAGGTCCACATTGAAGGAATCAAGCTGATCTGGGGTGGCAATGTTGGATCGGATAGTGGGTGGCTCAAAGGTAGCCTCATCCACACCTACAGGAGGACGAATCATGTCCTTCCACTGGTCTAGGGCGATAAGGGCTGCACCATAGGCACCCATCAAACCAGCTACGTCGGGGCGGAATACGTTTACTCCAGAAATCTTTTCAAAGGCCCGCAATACAGCGTCGTTGTTAAAGGTTCCACCCTGCACCACAACCTTTGTTCCGATTTCGGAGGCACGGCGCAGTTTAATAACCTTAAACAGTGCGTTCTTGATAACAGAATAGGAAAGACCTGCAGAAATATCTGCTACGGTAGCACCTTCTTTTTGAGCCTGCTTTACACGGCTGTTCATGAATACGGTACAGCGGCTTCCCAAGTCAACAGGACGTTCTGCCAACAGGGCCTTGCGACTGAATTCCCGCACATCCATACCCAAAGAGCGGGCAAAGTTATCAAGGAAGCTTCCGCAACCGGAGGAACAGGCTTCATTCAGCTGGATTGAAGTAATGGCACCATCCTTCATTCGCAAACACTTCATGTCCTGGCCACCAATGTCCAAAAGGAATTCAACACCAGGCACAAAGAAGTCAGCAGCCCGATAGTGAGTGATGGTTTCTACTTCACCAGAGTCAACACCTAGGGCAGCCTGAAACAGGGCCTCACCGTAACCAGTGGAAACGGAACGGGCAATGTAGGCATCCTTGGGAATCTGGGTATACAAATCTTTAAGCACCTTTACGGCCAAGTCCACAGGATTTCCAGCGTTTACATCGTAGAAACGCCACAAGATACGACCAGCGGCATCAATAAGTACGGCCTTTGTGGTGGTGGAGCCTGCATCAAGTCCCAAGAACACAGGACCTGTTGCTGTTTCCAAGTTGGCGGAGGCAGCCATTTCCTCTGCATGGCGACGATGGAATTCTTCTAGCTCGTGTTCGTTCCGGAACAATGGCTCCAAACGCTGCACCTCACTCATTTCTGCGTCCACGAGATTTTTCAGGCTTTCGCGGAATTCACCCAGCAAGGGGAAGGGCTGCTGCTTGTCTGCAGACTGAACACAGCTTAAGCTTCGCTCAGCAGAGAAGGCAGCACCAGCGGCAACGAAAAGCTGGGAATCGGGAGGAGTAACGATTTCCTCATCCTTGAGCTCCAAGGTAGTAATAAAGCGATACCGCAACTGATCTAAAAAGTGGAGAGGTCCTCCCAAAAAGGCTACATTTCCACGAATGGGCTTTCCACAGGCCAAGCCAGAAATGGTTTGGCTTACAACAGCCTGAAAGATACTGGCGGCAATGTCCTCACGGCGGGCACCTTCGTTAATGAGGGGCTGTACGTCGGTTTTGGCAAATACACCACAGCGGGCAGCAATGGGATAGATGGTGGTGGCACCCTTGGCCATTTCGTTTAAGCCAGGAGCGTCAGTTTCCAGCAAGGCAGCCATTTGGTCAATAAAGGCACCAGTTCCACCGGCACAGGAGCCGTTCATGCGCTGCTCCACGCCTCCAGAGAAATAGGTAATCTTGGCATCCTCACCACCAAGCTCAATTACAACGTCGGTGTGGGGAATGAGCTTTTGTACAGCAGTGGTGGAAGCCACAACCTCTTGAATAAAGGGGATGTTAAGCCACTGGGACACGGCAAAACCACCGGAACCAGTTACCTTGACGCTTAATGGCTGGCGTTCTCCTGCAGGAAACTCCTTTTCCAGCTTGTCTAGGGCTCGCTTTACCACATCCATAATGGTACCACGAATATCTGCCAAGTGACGCTTGTATTCGCTGTAGCAAATATTGTCATTTTCGTCCAAAGCCACGAACTTTACTGTGGTGGACCCTACATCAATACCAACCCGTAAGGGTGTAACTGTTGGCTTAAAGGCAGTGGGCTTGAAGGTTGCTGCATTCAAGTTCAAGGCCTTTGAAGAAGTATCGCCAGTAGCGTGCAAATCCATAAAAAATCAATCCTTTTTATGTAACGTGTAAGGAATTCAACAAATCATCTAACTCTATTCAGTACATGAAATACCTGCAAATCAAGCTAAAGGATTCACCAAAGTCCCGGAGATTTTTACAAAAAAACAAAATCCCCTAATTATATAATCTTCTCTAAAGTGTAATGGAAATAAAAAAAAGTTGCCATATGCTAACACTTCCTTTATGACATATTTATCAATTTTTTACAGAAAAGATGGGGGGACTCACGAACAGCATCCCGGGAGACTGAATCCCGAGCTCCATCCCAGGAAACAGGGGAAAAGGAATTGAACAAGGATCCCACCAAAAAGCACTGGAAACAGCAAAAATGTTCCTTTCCTACGGTGATTCCCCAGAAAAGGTTGCCATTTGCACCAAGCTCCCACTGGATCTAGTGCAAAGTCTAGTTCAGGAACTGTAAGAGTCCTTGTTTTCACCGGAACAAAGCCTTACCCCGCACATACCCTTTCCCGCCCCTTTCACTATTATTTTCCCTATGATATACTGCCACCATGAAAAAGAAATCCTTGCTGGCGGCGGGAGCCCAGCTTTCCGTCTTAACCCTTATTTCCCGTATTTTAGGGCTTATCCGAGAAGCCACCAAGGCCGCCTTCCTTGGTACCTCTGACTTAGCAGATGCCTTTGGTATTGCCTTTATGATTCCCAACCTGTTCCGCCGCCTCTTTGCAGAAAACAGCATTTCCGTAGCCTTTATTCCCACCTTCAAAGCCTACCTAGAAGGCTCCGACACTCCAGAGGGACGACAGGAAACCCAAGACTTTGTTAATGCCACCTGTACCCTGGTTACCTTTTTAACAACCATAGTGGTAGTGCTGGGGATTTGCCTCACCCCCCTGATTATTCCCCTTTTTTACAAGGAAGGAAACTTAAGCGTTCTTCAGGAAACAACCTTATTAACAAGAATCATGTTTCCCTATCTGCTGGTAATTTCTGTGGCAGCCTTTTTCCAGGGTATTCTCAACGGACTAAAAATCTTTGCTCCGTCAGGATTTACCCCCATTCTGTTCAATATCATTGTGATTGCCGCCACCTATCTCCTTTCTCCCCTGATGGAAAATCCTGCCAGAGCCATGGCCATTGGTGTCATGACTGGTGGAATTGTACAGGCGGCCTTTCAGCTGCCCTTTGTGTTGAAGGGAGGCTGGAAGGTGTCCCTTACCTCATTGAAAAAGGCCTTTTCAAACCCTGGCACAAAAAAGGTGTTGGCCTTGGTGGGGCCCACTGTTATCGGAATGGCTGCCTACCAGCTAAATGACGTGGTATCCACCTCCTTGGCAGGACGGGCAGGAACAGGTGTTGTTTCTAGCCTTCAGTATTCCCTTCGTCTTCAGGAATTGATTTTGGGAATCTTTGCCGTTTCCATTGGTACCGTGATTTTGCCAGACATGGCAGGCTTGGCAAAGCGGCAGGAATGGGAGGGATTCTCTGCCATGCTGACCCAGTCAGTAAAAATCATTGCCCTTATTACCATTCCCATTACCTTCTTTTCCCTTATTACTGGGGAAAATATCATTGCTCTGGTGTACAAATCAAAAAGCTTTGACACCAATTCCGTAGCCCTTACCCTAGAAGCCTTTACCTTCCACATTACAGGGCTTTTCTTCATTGCCGTAAACCGCATTATCTCCCCAGCCTTCTATGCCCAGGGCAACACCAAGTCCCCAGCTACCGCAGGTATCTTGGGCTTTGCAGTAAATATCCTCTTAGCCCTGCTATTGGTGGGCTCCATGAAAGGTGGCGGTATTGCCCTAGCCCTTACCTTGGCAAGCCTTGCCAATACCATCTTCCTCCTTATCTTTTTGCAAAGAACAAAGCGATTTGCCATGGGTACCGTGGTAAAGGGCATGATCAGTTATTCCCTAAAAATGGTGGTGCTTTCCCTCATTGCATCCATCCCCTTGCTGTTGCTGAAGGATACAATCTTTGGTCTTTTTAGCTTTAACAATCGCATTTTGCAAGAGGGGCTCCCCTTGATTATTGCAGCCCTTTTGTTTGCTACAGTGGGAGTACTCTTGTTAATCATTACACGAGATTCCTTGATTCAACTGATTGTGAAAAAACTAAGGAGAAGAATATGAATTCCATGAATTTAGCTGAATACAATCGCCAGCGACAACGCTCTTTTTCCCAGATTTTACGGGAGAAGAAGATTGATGTTGCATTTTTTGAAGACACAGAAGGAAGACGAGATCCTTCTCTCCGCTACTTTACTGGCCAGCCCTCCGATGCACTGCTGGTTCTCACTGCTGAAGGACAATCCATCCTCATTCCCTGGGACGTAAACATGGCTCAAGAAATGGCCACCGTAGACTCCATCCTTCCCTACACTGATTTTGGTCGCACTGCCACCAACGCCCTGTCTCAAGTCTTGAAGCAGCTGGAGCTTCCCAGTACGGTAACTATAGAGCTACCTCCCAGCCTGCCCTACCCCATCTACGAAAAATACCAGCAGGCCATTACCCAGGCTCTGGGCACTTCCAAGGAGATTCACCTTTTGTGCCGAGAAAATGGCGTCCATCAGGATGCAGTGAATATGCGTGCCATTAAGGACCAGTACGAAATCAACTGCATCAAGCGGGCTTCTGCCATTACCGACAATCTCATCCTGCTGCTGGAAGAAGGAGTTCGTTCTGGAACCATTACCACAGAAATGGATGCCGCCCTGCTGATTGAAGGAGAATGTCGAAAAGCTGGTTGTGAAGGCACTGGCTTTGACACCCTAGCAAGTCGGAGGCCAAGCGG
>JAZQSR010000161.1:0-3113 GCA_045630225.1 Treponema sp.
GATGAAGTCTACCTTTGTTTTGATGTTCGGTACAGAGCCTATGCCGATGATGTCGATGGATCCCCCGCCACCATCAAGATTGTGGAGAAGGACGCTGACGGTACGGACGACCCAGTAACCACCCTATCCGCTGTTGTAAGCGACGGCCAACTTAAATGCCGGTGGCAGGTGACCTACACTGCAGACGAGGATGATGCAGACAGCCAGCAGGAGCTTGCAGAAAAAGGCTACACCTTGCCAGAATATGCCTTTGTGGTGGAGTGCGGTGGTGCAACCAGTGGGGAAAGTGGAGTGTTGGAAGTGAGGGGATGGATTTATCAGGAGGTAAAATACTATAAGTCAGGTCCAGAGGTAAAGGAGATGAAATATCATTTGGAATTTTCGGACACATATGAGATAGAAGGAAGAATTACTGGTGGTTCAATAAAGGAAGAGGAGCTGCCTTTAGGAAACACTGTATTGAGGATCAGCCTAAAATGAAGCGTTATACATTCAGCATTGAAATTGATGGAAATCAGTTTCACTTCGAGTACATGAATGAGGAAGTGTTCTACCTGCCCTATGGGAGAAAAGAAATAAGCACCTACTCTTTGAATTATGGTCGGATAGAAGTGCCTCAAATCTGGATAATCACTCGGAAGAGCGGATGTCCCTTGTTTGCATTGGAACCAACAGAAACCGATGAGAATAAATTTGACATCATGACGGCTCAGTATTTGTATGACGAACATGCAGTCCAGTGGTTTGAGCCACTGGCGGACAAGTACCGCAGGCTTATCTGGGTCAATCCACGGTGCTTGGAGACAGGGACGGAGGAGTATGAGGCATACAAACATTTTGCTTGGCAGGACATTATCGACTTTGCATTGATTAATAGACCTTCGAGTGCTTATGCAAAGTATGCCAGCGGAGACTGGAAATTTGTCGCTGACGGAGCCGATAAGTACCTTCTTGTAATGGTTGGCAACAAGCCTTATTGGGCGGATGCAATAGGTCAGATTCCATTTGCCGTGGACACCATGCGCCTGTATTTAGAGAAGTACGAGGGGCCAGTTGGCAAGAGTCATGGAAACTATGATGAGGCCATCAGACAAACCATAGCAACAGGAATAAAATGGGCAGAAGGAAAACCTGATGGGAAAGAGGATAAAACCAACTCCTATGACAATTATATGGTACTGAGAGGCTGTTTATGGTGTAAGCAAAAATTTATTTTTGTAGAAAAGCCAATGTTAAATGATATATACTTACGCGTTGAGGAAGCGGACGGAGACTTTGAGTCTTTATTGTCTTCCGAAATAACTGATTCGCAAAGGAGAAAATATGCTCAGTGGGAATATCAGGAAGGATAGAATAATTGCCGTAACCAATGTGTTGATAGCATATTCAACAACGGATTTGTGGCTTTTTGCGCATACTTTTTTGTATGAATACATAACTTCAAAAGGTGCAAGAGTCAAGATGGGCATAGTTGTGGGTATCCCATGGTTTCTTTTGGAGGAGATGCAATTTGGCCTGTCAATAGCCATCGCTGTCTTGAAATCCCGGAAAACAAAGCTACTCCTCATAGTTGCATATTTTCTGCTGTCTTCCTGGTGGTTCATACCCGACAGACCATACCGATGGCTCTATTGGTCTGTCGGGAGTGCCCTATACTTTTATTCCTTGGACAACTTCATTGCCTTGCTGAAGATACGGCACAGCCTGAAGGAAAGTCTGCTGAATTATAGCTTGGTGCTGGCAATCTATATTTTCTATGCCGTCTTCGTGGACTTCATCTTTTTAGGCAATGACCCGACAGAGTTAGGAATGGTTTTGGCAAGGTATTTCGGGTTTAGAACTCTTCTCATCATCGGATGTTCAGTGCTGTATTATTGGTACAGAGATAAGAAGGAGAGAATTCGTACCTAATTTGAAAGCGAACACAAGGTGGTGGAGATTATGTTTGAGTGAGCGGCCTGAAAGGAGCGAGCCAGTCGTGCCGTGGCGGAACAGCAAGCCAAGGCCAGTTCCCAAGGAGATGACTCCACCAATAGCTCCAACCAAGAAGTAAGAGAGAATGAGAAAAATCCTGCAATCTCAAACCCACGGTGGGAGGACACAAAGGGGCAAGCAATCACGAAAGTTCTAGTTGGGGATGAGGTCTACCTTTGTGCCGACATCACAGACATTGCCGATGAAGCTACCGCCACCATCAAGATTGTAGAAAAAGACGCTAACGGTAACAACGACCCAGTAACCACCCTGTCCGCCGTTGTGAGCGGGGGTAGAATCAAATGCCAGTGGCAGGTAAAATACACCACAGACGAGGATGATGAAGACAGCCAGAAAGAGCTTGAAGAAAAAGGCTACACCTTGCCAGAATATGCCTTTGTGGTGGAGTACGGTGGTGCCACCAGTGGGGAGAGCGGGGTGCTGGAGGTACGGGGATGGGTCGATATAAAATTTAATGAGCTAGAGTATCAATTATTAAAAGATTATCAGTTTTATATTTATTCTGATGAATGGAAAAGTGATGATATTCAATTTAGGAACGGGGTTTTAAGTTTTAAAGAATTACCATTTTTGATTAATAAAAAATGGAATTTAGGAGTAAAATTTTGAGTGATAGAAATAATTTTTTCAAGGGGTATAACTTAAATGATGTTCATGATTGGTATATGGACTTAGGAAAAAGAATTTCAGATTTATCAGGTATACAATCTACAGCACCTAAATTATTAGAATATTATCTTAGTCCTAATAATCAAAAAAGAAATAAAAAAATTATTGATTTTTGTAAGAATGAAATTGAAGGAAGAAAAAAAGAGGAAGTTCCGAACTATTTTGGTATATATACAAATGAACAAGCAGGAACATATGAGGAGATTAGTGAAGCATATCTCCAAAAAATAAAAGATTACACAGAATATAAAAACACAATGAAGAATATGTTAAATATCTTTTTGAGTAAACAAAATAAAACAAAAGGTATTATAAAACATATCAAAGATAAAGGTCTACAAAATGAATACGAATTGAATTATTATGACAGTTTAGGTTTCTCTCTATTCGATAAATCACGCTTGTTACTATTAGCTACAAATTTAAAATCTGATAGTAATCCTTCTCAA
>JAZQSR010000162.1:0-1544 GCA_045630225.1 Treponema sp.
ACGCAAGCTGTATGTGCCGCCCTCCCATCCCAGGGAATAACCGCAGCACAATCCCGAAAAGGCATCTACACAAGCACAAAGCACAGGTCTGCCAACTAACTTGCCGCCATCATCCACCAAGTAAATGTCGCAAATTGTCGAATCAAGCATACCAACGCCCACGGCAGGGGCAAACTGCTGTACGCCATCACCCAGCAGGGGACGGTTGTTACGCTGATAATCTTTGATGCCGTCCCTGGATATGTAATACTGCTGCATCTTTTTTGTCTTGCGGTAGAAGTATCTGAACTGGTCAAAAGTTGGATATTCTTCCACAAGCTGCCCAAAAGAATCACAATACTTCGCTTTGAGCATCAGCGTGTATGCGGTCATAAGGCTGTTCTTCTGTTTCGTGTAGAAAAACTTGTTCAATGCCCAACGCATATTCTTCTCGTCCTGGGTCAATTCTTTTTCTGCTCTGGGTGGGGGAGAAAGGGCATCAATGTCCTGGTACACCAAGTACAAGCAAAGGTACTTCCTCAATGTCTGTTTACTGCAATACTCAGACAACATATCTATCATCTGACTACGCTTCTGCTCGTTTCCTATAAACGGCAGCACTCCAGAAATCATGGTAAAGCGTTCCTGGGCAATTCGCTCTTCTTTTGGGGTAAGCTCTCTGCCAAAAAGATAGTCTGTTCGCTCATACATTTCATCTTCGCCACAATCGACAAGATTCGACAAAAAATCAGAATCAACCCAATGGGGCATCGTTCTCTTAATACAGTCAATCACCAAGGCTTTATCTCCCTGGGATTTCAGTACACGGATAATTTGGTTCTCATTCTTCAACAGCATCTACAACAATCCCCCAATCTGTAACACCATGTCGCAGCCAATATGTGCGGCTCATATCCATCATTGCTGCCATTTGCGGTCTGGATAGTAATTTACGGCTGATACATTCTCTGACCATCAAATCACCATTGGTTTTCGTACAGACAAAATCTGTCATATATTCGCTGCAATCATCGTCCAGAATCACATTACATCTGACTTCGGCAATGTCCTTGTTTTTAACCAGGATGTTAGCGTAGGCAGATTGTATGGGGTCATAGGTTTTGCAAATTGTGGTGAATTTCTCCAGGGAACGCTTTTCACATCTTCCTTTGAAGTTCTTTTTTCTCATTATTGACCTCCCGATTTTTCCCCGATTTCTTCCCAACTTTTTCCCGATTTTCTCCCAACTTTGATAAAGTCGGGGATTTTTCATAATTTTTTTCCAAAGAGTTGCTATTTTAGGGGCGTTTACGCCCCTAAAAACATTCTTTTCATAAAGCTATATGTCATAGGTAAAACAAAATATTCTCCAGGGGGCAACTTTTCATATCGTGCCCCTCCCACAACATTCCCATCAAACCTTATACTTCCCCATTATCATTTTAGCTTCAACTTTTAATAGGGAGAGGGCATTTCTCAACAAAATTTCACCCCATAATTCTCCATGAAAATCCCTCCATTTTCCCAGCATCACCATTCCTTTTCATTTCTCTGTTTTCCTCGCC
>JAZQSR010000163.1:0-4040 GCA_045630225.1 Treponema sp.
TATTATATATATGTGATTATAATCTCGAATAGTGTTTTATCCAAAAAACTCAGCGGGAAATCCTTCCCACTGAGTTATACAGATTATTCACTCACTGCACATTCACAGCGAATCCTTAAAATCCTTCGCTCTCCATAATTGCCCGTACATTGTTGAATGCAGACTTCTGAGCTTCTGTGGCACCAGTTGTCTCGGAAGCAACCCTGTCAATCATATCAAGAACCTGCTTGTCCAGCAAATCCTTTTCAATGGTATACAAGACGTAACAGCGGTACTCATCGGTATACTGCTTCTTCTGGTCTGGGTCATAACGACGAGTCAAAACCCACCAGTCGTTCACCTTGCGGGCACCAGAATAACTTGCACTGCTTGTTGTCTTTACAATGTTCTCAAAATAGGTGCCGTACTCTCCATCGGGAGAACCACTTGCAGCTCCTGTAAAGAGAGCATTTACTCGTGTTGATACATTGGATGCGATTTCTCCAGGAATATCAAAAGAAGAAACCCAAACCTGCAATGCATCCAAGTTGGAACCAGCTTCTTCACCAATAAAACAGTAAGAACCTTCATAGCTAGAAAGCTTTTCTACTGCCATAATTCCCTCTGAAATATAAGTTTCAACCCATACTGGCAATTGATTTACTCCCAAGGCTGTTCCCTTATGTTCCAAAACCTCAGTTCTTACCTTAGCTTCCAGTTCTTTGGGCTCGGGATCCACCTTTTTAGAAGCACAACTGGAGAAAACCAATGCAGAAGCAATAACTGCAAACAAAATTCCTCTTCTAATCATTTCCAAACCTCCAAAATAATTTAATCAGAATCAGATATAGTATATCATAAAAATACATAAAATCCTACTGATGTTACAAATTCCACTATCTTTACTGAGAAAATCTTGATCTCAGCAACTTGATTTCTGCGGCATAGCCTGGCAATTCATTGGGAGTTTCCAGTACAAAGGGAAGTTCCCTCAGCACAGGATGGTTTACAACATTCACCAGTGCCTCCAAGCCAATGTGACCTTCTCCAATCTTTGCATGGCGATCCTTTCTGCTACCAGCAGGATTCATGCTGTCGTTCAAATGACAGGCTTTGAGTCGATTGAGACCCACAACCTTGTCAAATTCATTCAACACGCCATCTAAATCATTGATAATGTCGTAACCAGCATCATGCAAATGACATGTATCCATGCAAACACCCAGTCGATCCCGATGTTTTTCATCTATACCGTCAATAATTGCCTTTAATTCCTCAAAACTCCGACCAATTTCCGAGCCCTTTCCCGCCATGGTTTCTAGCAACACAGTAGTATTTTCTGCTAGGGGAAGCACTTCATTTAATGCTTCCACAATAAAACCAATGCCCACCTCCACGCCTTGGCCAGTGTGGCTTCCTGGATGAAAATTGTAGTAATTGCCGGGAATTAATTCCATGCGGGCCATGTCATCCTTCATCATGTTCCTGGCAAAATCCCGCAAACCACCGTCGGCAGAACAAAGATTCATGGTGTAGGGAGCGTGAGCCACCAATCGAGCAAAGTTGTTATTCTGGCATAATTTCATCAAAGCGGCACCATCAGCAGGGGCAGCGGCCTTTGCAGAGCCTCCACGAGGGTTGCGGGTAAAAAAAGCAAAGGTGTCGGCATCAATGGATAGGGCCATATCTCCCATAGCGGCAAATCCCTTTGATGATGAAAGATGACAACCAATATGCAGCATGTTTTCCTCCTAAAATATTCTCATTATCATACTACCTACCCGAATGTCTCCCGTCAAGGCTTGGTACTGTTCGCCCTATACTATGGATAAAAAATCAAGTATACTGAGTTTATGAAATTTCTGCACACTGGTGACCTTCATATTGGAAAAATTTTTCATGAGCGATCCCTTATTCAGGATCAGGAGCATTTTCTTAATCAAATCATTCAAGAGCTCATTTCCCCTGCTGAAAACACATCTTTCCCAAATCCCCCCAATCAAAGCTATAAAGCATTGATTATTGCTGGTGATATCTATGATAAATCATCTCCACCACCAGAAGCTGTTGCCCTATTTGATTCCTTTCTTACAAAGCTTAAGCAACAATTGCCAGAGCTACACATTATCATCATTCCAGGAAATCATGATTCTCCGCGACGGTTGGCCTTTGCATCTTCCATACTTAAATTCCAACGTGTTCATATTACCTCCACCCTTCAGGAAGTTTTAGAGCCAACCATCATCGATTCTGTGGCCTTTTATTCCCTCCCCTTCATGAATCCTAATTTTCTCGGAGACGGTCAAAACCATCAGCAAGCTATGGTTAAAACTGCAATTCAGAAAATCCTTCAATATCACAATGAACATCATCCTCACCTTGCCAAAGTACTGGTGGCCCATTTATTTACTCAAGGAGGGGTCTCCTCTGAATCTGAGCGAGTATTTGTCGGAACAGCAGAGTTGGTAGACGAATCTCTTTTCCAAGACTTTGACTACGTGGCCCTTGGTCATCTTCATCGTTGTCAAAATCCAGGAGGAAAGCAGATTTGGTATCCTGGTTCCCCTCTTCCCTACACCTTCAGCGAGGCTGGAAACAATAACTCTTTTCTGCGGGTCCAGTTAGACTTTCAACAGGAGAATTCATCACTCCCCACAAAGCCAGTACTCTCTGTCACAAAAATCCCAGTGGAGCCACTTCATAAAGTATCCCGTTTAGAAGGAAGTTTTGAGGATTTTTATCAGAATAAGGATGGACAATACGACCAGTACAAAGAGTCTTATCTTGAAATCACTTCTACTGATCCTTTTCCCAAGGAAAATCCCATTAGTCTCCTTCAAATTCAATATCCTTATCTTCTATCGTATAAACAAAATTTTTACGCTGAAAACGGTAGCTCTGCCACCATGGAACAACGAAGCAAGCTTATTGAACAATCTGGAGACCAGCTCTTTCCCACTCCTGAGATTTTTACAGCCTTCATGGAAGACATTTATGATCAATTACCTGATAATTTTGACCAGGAATTAGAGCTATTCAAAAAGATTTTGGAGGAAATTAAATGAAACCACTGGAACTCGTTCTTAAGAATATTGGACCTTTTCGTCATGAAACCATCGACTTTACACAACTAGGAGATATGTTCCTAGTCTGTGGAAAAACAGGAGCAGGAAAATCCACTATCTTTAATGCTATCACCTATGCCCTCTACGGTGATTTTCCCAGCGACCGATTCAAGGTTTCAGGAAGTGAGCTACGATCAGATTTTGTTTCCTCCAAGGAAGAAGCATCTATAACCTTTACCTTTCTTCACCATGATAATTGCTACAAAATACATCGTATTCTTCCTGCTACTCACTTGAACAAAAAGAATGTTGAAACAACACAGAGCGAAAGTGCATTATTGTTCCAAAAAAAAGAATCTAACTTTCAAGAACTTCATACAAAGAAAACTGAAACTGATAAGGCTATAAAACAATTAATGGGACTAACGGTAGAAGAATTTTCTCGTATCATACTTTTACCTCAAGGCAAGTTTGCTGAATTCTTAAAGCAAAATTCCAACGAAAAACGAACAACACTATTAAAACTTTTTCCGCTTGATGATTATGAAACCCTTATCAAAACCATTAAAGAAAAAGCTGATGTAGAAAAAAAGCACCTCGATTCTATTGAACAACAAATACGTGACTTCGGAAGCTTTCATCCACAAGAAGAAGAAAAGAAGATAACTGAATACGAAGAGATTCTAAAACAAAATTCCGAAAAAAAAAGTGATTTGCAAAATCAACTTCGTTCTGTGGAAAGAAACATCGATTCCCACAAGAACATTTTACAGGAATTCATTGCATTTGAAGAAGTATCACAGCTTTTAACAAATCATCTCCAACAGGAAAATCATATTAATGCCAAAAAAGAACAAATAAGCCTTGCTGTAAAGGCAACTCCAGTCTACCTAAAATACAAAGAATTGGAAAAAATCAAAAAAAACTTTAACTCCATTACAGAACAACGTGACGATATTGAACAAAAGTTACATAAGCTTGATGCTGAAAAAAATC
>JAZQSR010000164.1:0-3306 GCA_045630225.1 Treponema sp.
TCTGCGTATTTATTTTCTAAGATGCAATTTCTTGTTAACTAGCAGTTGTTTAAAAAAAGAAACCGACTTCTTTGCAGAAGTCGGTTTGCAGTGGAGATGAGGGGACTTGAACCCCTTACCTCTTGCATGCCATGCAAGCGCTCTAGCCAGATGAGCTACACCCCCAAAAGTTTTTAATACTATATACTGGGATTTGATTTTTGTCAAGGGGGAGAGCTGGTTTTCTTGTTTGGTGTGGAAAATGCTGAGGTTGGAGATGATTTTGTAATTGCTTTGGTATTTTATTGGGGGTATACTGGAAGTTATGAAGAAGATAATAATATCTTTTGGTCTTTGTGGGGTATTTTTCATCCTTGTTTCTTGTGGGTTCAGTTTTGGTGACCCTACAGTGATAGAATGTCCAACAAATATTGCTACACGAGTGTATGAATATGCGGTGAAATATAAGGAGGCTGACACTGAATATCAGTGGGGTGGGCAGGATCCGTTACGGGCAATTCAGGTAGATTGTTCTGGTTTAGTGATTAGATGTTATCAATATGCTTTGGAAGGAACAGGATTTTCACTGTTGCAACCAGATATGAGTTCAGCCTATATGTATGAAAATGCAGCAACATTAGTTCCGCTAGAATTTCTCCGTCCTGGTGACTTGATTTTTATGGGAGAAAAGAACTCTTCTAATATTACTCACATTGCTATCTATGCTCGCACAGAAGGAGATACAATCTATTTTATTGACAGTACAGAAAAATCTTCAGAGGGTAAGGCGCCAGCTGTAAATGGAGTGACGGAACGGAGTTATTCTCGGAAAGATAAACGATTTAAGTCTGGTGGGATAATGTGGTTGAAACATTGAAATTTTCAAGAGAAAGGTATAGAGTATTCAAGTGAGCAAGTTATCAGAAATTTTTAGCAGCATGGTGTTCAATGAGACAATCATGCGGGAACGGCTTCCTAAGGAAACATTTAAGGCACTGAAAAAAACCATGGCAGAGGGAACTCCTCTTGACCAAGGTGTGGCAAATATTGTGGCAAATGCCATGAAAGACTGGGCTGTGGAACGTGGGGCAACCCATTTTACTCACTGGTTCCAGCCTATGACAGGAATCACTGCAGAAAAGCACGACAGCTTTATCACTCCACAGGGGAACGGAACTGTTATCATGGAGTTTTCTGGAAAGGAGCTGGTAAAGGGTGAATCTGACGGTTCGAGCTTTCCTTCTGGTGGAATTCGAGATACCTGTGAAGCCCGTGGATACACTGCCTGGGATCCCACCTCTCCTGCTTTTATCAAGGACGGAACCCTGTGTATTCCCACCGCCTTCTGTTCTTACGGTGGCGAGGCTCTGGACAAGAAAACGCCCTTGCTTCGTTCCATGGATGCCATTGACAAGCAATCAAAGCGTATTCTCAAGCTTTTTGGAAAGGATGTTCGTCGTGTTACTCCCATGGTAGGAGCTGAACAGGAATATTTTCTGGTAGATAAAAAACTTTGGGAACAGCGACGGGACTTAATATATACAGGAAGAACCCTCTTTGGTGCCGTTCCTCCCAAAACTCAAGAGCTAGACGATCACTACTACGGAACTATTCAGCCCCGTATTTTGGCCTATATGCAGGAGCTGGATGAAGAATTGTGGAAGCTGGGAGTTTCTGCAAAAACTCGCCATAACGAGGTAGCTCCTGGTCAGCATGAGCTTGCTCCCGTTTTTACCACCACCAACATTGCTGCCGACAACAACCAGCTTACCATGGAGATTATGAAGAAGGTTGCTCCACGTCATGGCTTAGTTTGTTTGCTCCACGAAAAGCCCTTTGAAGGAGTAAATGGTTCTGGTAAGCACAGCAATTGGTCCTTGTGTACCGACAAGGGAGAAAATCTCTTGGAGCCAGGAAATACTCCAGAAGATAATGCCCAGTTCCTGCTGATTCTCTGTGCTATCATCAAGGGAATTGATGAATATCAGGACTTGTTGCGTATTTCTGTAGCTTCCGCAGGTAACGATCATCGTTTGGGAGCAAATGAGGCTCCACCAGCTATTATTTCCATGTTTTTGGGAGATGAGCTGGGTGCCATTTTAGATGCCATCAAGCAAGGAAAGCCCTTTGACCGCAAGGCCAATCAGGTAATGCAGCTGGGTGTAGATGCTCTGCCAGCCTTCCCCAAGGATAATACTGATAGAAATAGAACTTCTCCCTTTGCCTTTACTGGTAATAAGTTTGAATTCCGCTCACTGGGTTCAAGTCTTTCTATTTCTTGTCCTAATCTTACCTTAAATACCATTGTGGCAGAGGAATTCCGTCAGTTTGCAGATATTCTGGAGCAGTCATCAGATTTTACCAAGGATTTGAACCAGCTGATTAAAACAACCCTGCTAAATCATCACCGCATCATCTTCAATGGCAACGGTTATTCTCAGGAATGGGTGGAAGAGGCTGCTCGCCGGGGACTTTTGAATCTCCAAACCACCTCCGATGCCTTGCCCCTCTATTTGCAGGAAAAAAACATCAAGCTCTTTAATCAGCATGGGGTTTATTCTGCAACGGAAATGAAGGCCCGCTCCGACATCCTTTTGGAAGAGTATGCCAACGTACTGAAGATAGAAGCCCGTACCATGTTGGACATGACTCAAAAGGAAATTCTTCCTGCCGCTTTCAAATACGTGGCAGTGGTGGCTACCTCATTGACTCAAGTACGGGCCGCCATGTTGGGGCTGGAGTGTCGTTGTCAAAGTGAAAATCTGCGTCAGGTTCAAGAAGCCATAGACAAGATTCATCGGGAAATGGGTTCACTGCGTCAGATTCTTGAGGACACCAAGGGCAGCGATGATCTTACCGCCACTGCCAAATTCTATACTGCTTGGATTATTCCCGCCATGGAAGGATTGCGAGAAGCAGTAGATGAATTGGAAATGATTATGGGTAAGGAATTCTGGCCTATGCCAACCTACGGCGATTTGATGTTTTCTAAATAAAACTTACTCATAAAATTAGGAGGAATTATGGTTCATACAATCAAGGGACATACCCCAAAGATTCACGAAAATGTTTTTGTTGCTTGGAATGCAGAGGTTACAGGACAGGTTTCTATTGCAGAAGACGCTTCTGTGTGGTTTTCTGCTTCAATTCGGGGAGATATGAATAGCATCTCTATTGGAAAGGGCTCCAACGTACAGGATAACTGCGTTATTCACACCGACTCCAACCGTCCTACTATTGTTGGTGACAATGTAACCATCGGCCACGGTGCAATTTTACACTCTTGTACCATTGGCAACAATACCACTGTTGGCATGGGTGCTATCG
>JAZQSR010000165.1:0-4724 GCA_045630225.1 Treponema sp.
TCGTACATATCAAAAACATGCCATCTATTTCACAAACTACTGCAAGGAGCATCATAGCTGTAAGACATTGGCAGATTGCCGTCAATATGTGGACGAGTATCTACAGCATAGGTCATCGTACTGTAGTTCGTATACTGTGAAATTAGATGCCTGTTCTATTGGAAAAACTTTTGGCGAAAGTACCAGGAACTTTGCACCAACTCCCAGCCGAATAAGGTCGGAGGTCACACGTTCCAGAGGGGTCAAAGCCATGGACAAACACTTTTCGGAAAGCAAGCATGCAAATTTGGTTGAGTTCTGCAAGGCCAGCGGATTGCGTCGTGCTGAGGTTACAGCATGCAGGGGAACCGCCTTGGTGGCTTGTTCAAATAGTCCTGTAGGTCTCGGAATAAGTGTCACAAGCGGAAGTAAAGGCGGCCGACCAAGAGTCGCCCCACTGTATTGCAATAAGCAAGTAGCAGCACAAATTAGTGCTATGTGTCAGGCTGCAGGAGGCGGTAAAATCTTTGAAAAAATTCCTGGTAGTGCCGACATCCATGCCTATAGACAACGGTACGCAGAGCGCGTTTATACCGCCAATGCTCGCCCGCTTCACACCCTGTTGCAGCCAGAAAAATATTATTGCAGACTTGACAAGAAAGGTGTTGTTTATGATAAGCACAGCTTAAAAATTGTTTCTGAATGCCTTGGGCATAATCGCATCGGCATTTCAGCAAGTAATTATTTACATTCTGTTCGTTGATTCGGAATGCTTTGCATTCCGGATCAAACTGATATACAAGGAGAAACTTACACCTATCCAATCGGACAGGTGTTTTTTATTGCCCATTGGAGGCCTGCTCGTGCATCAAAAAGTTTTAATGCAAAATCATTCTTCTATTATTTCCCTATCATACAAAAAAGGGGGTGTAATAGTAGACACTACGAGCCCCCCAGTTAGTGTTACTCTGGGGGGCTCGTAAAAATGTTCCGTTCCATTTTTCAAAAAATGGCTGAAAAGGCTTTATTTTGAGAGATAACGGAGAGTTTAGGGAGTTTTTAACCTGGCACATTTTCAGAGAATGCCTGAAAATGTGCCAACCGCTCCAAAAATGTTCCAATTATATATGAAAGGAGTGTGCAACTATGGGAACAGACGATAAAAGCAATTTAGAAAGACTAAATGAAACCGCAAAGGTTGTGGACTACAATCTTAAACCCCAGGATTTTGAGATAGAGGATAGCAACAAAAAGAGAGACTATTTTATTACTATCAATTTTGGGGCAGCTTGCCACCAATCTGGCAAAGCTACATATGAAAATATGGAAGAATACCTGTATACTGTGTTCAACAATATAGCCTATGCCTGCTGGGATGAAGAAGAGGGCGACAGCGGAAACAAACATATTCATTTATTTGTATCTCTCCATAATGCCATCAGCTTTGGCAGCATGCGAAAGAAATTTGACGGTGCAAATATTCAGCCGAAAAAGGGGTCTGCCTTTTTCGCTGTAAATTACATAAGAAAGCCAGCAGGTCTTATGTTAAAGGGTGCAGAAAAAAGCCACACCCAAATCAAGCCTATGCGAGAAATCGGCAACTTCGACGATATCAAAGAGAAAGGCATATACAACAAGGACGGTGCACTGGCAAAACCACCCACAAAACCTATCAATGTGCAGATTGCGGAGTTGGTAGCAAAATATGATACCATAGAAGATATTGCCAATGCCAATTCGCACCTATGCAACACATACGGAAAAGTAATTGCCATGTTGCTTGACCGCAAAAAGCTGGAAACCTTTATCAATAGTCCAATGGTGGAAAAGGTCGAGGGTAAGCACGGCACCTTTTACAAGGTGCATAAATTGGTCTACTATGTTTACGGGCAAGAAGGCAGCGGCAAATCCTTTTCTACACGGCTTGAATTTGGTGAGTTAGGTCGTGTCGGTCGTGTTACATTCGACAAGGGTATACCTAACTTTGATAACTACCACGGAGAGCCCGTTATGTATTTGAATGAGTTTAAGGGTAACATACCGCTATCCGTCTTACAAAACCTATTGGAAGAAAGTATTGTCATGCTGGATGCCAGATATAACGACCATTTGAATTTGGCAACCACCTATATATTTGATAGTAATATTCCATTTGAAAAATTATATTCAAATGTGCGAGAAACTGAACCTGACAAGTACAGGTCTTTTGTCCGCCGCATTACCGGCGGAGTCTGGGAGACATACCAGACGAACGACGGTATGCGGTATATTGCGCTCCATGAAGAGCTTTTACCCAAGAGTAGCCGATACGGCGATAAATATGACCCAGCAAAACTACGCCCCCCATTTTCAGAAGAGTGGACAGGCTTTAAGCACATCACGCTTGAGCAACTCAATAAAATCAAGACCTATGAAGCACGATATGTATATACTGAAGAAAAAGGCCAGCAGGTGCTTCGTAACGACTATTTGGACTATAACGAATGGATTGCAGAAAAAACAGCACGATTTAAGCTGTCAGCCGAAGAGGCTGCCTTTCTTAAATCCATATTGGCAAACTCATGCAAACAATTTCATGCCGAAATGCGGCATATTGAAGATGCAGTATCAGCATCTTTATTTCCAGAAGAAAGCAAATTGAATATTCTCCGTGCAGCACGGCATGATGTGCGGTTCAAATATAAAAAGGATATTCGCCTATAAATCGAAGTAGCTCGCCCGGATCCGGGCGAGCTACACAAAAATTTACTCGTGCAGAAAATCTATTGACGGGCATCTGTAAAAACAGTATATTATTTACAGGGATTTGAAATCTCACTTTCAATTACAGGTTGTGTGCTTTACACAGCCTGTTTTTCTTTTTCAGCCTAAAAAGGATGCGTCTATTCTGCCTGGGTTTTGCACATATCATGGACGGAAATTCCAGGTAAAACGCCACGCTGACAAAAGAAAAACAGCGCGCTACAATCACGATAAGCCAACACAGTAAGAATGAAAGGAGATTTTATAATGGCTAAGAATGATACAGGACTTACACAACTGAAGAACGGAAACTGGCAGTACAGAATTAAGGTGAAACTGCCCAATGGCTCCACGATTGATACGACTTGCCGCCAGGACGAGGACGGCGAACCTTTCCGCACCAAAACCGCCGCCAAAAATGCACGAATGGCAAAGCTCGTTGCCATCAAGAACGATAAAAGCCTACAAGTCAAGAAAAGCTGCACCTTCAACGAGGTTTGGGCATACTACAAGAAAAACGATGCCCTTGGGCAGGCTCCGACCACCCAAACAAAGCATGATTCCGTCTGGCGAAATCACTTCGTTGAAGAATTTGGACATAGGGATATGAATAGTGTAACTGTTTCCGAAATTGACAATTTCCTTATTCGGAAGTACAACACCCCCAACGAAAAGGGGCAATATCTCTCCTATGCTTACCTTGAGTCTTTCATAAAATTGTTCTATCTGCTCTATGGGATTGCCAACCGCTGGGAAAAGATTGACGATGCCAAGTTCAGCAGAATGTTCATGGCAGAGGGTACAAAAATTAGCATGCCACCCATAAAGCAGAAAGATGCTGAACGGCAAAAGGAAGTGAAAGTTTACGAGCAGTACCAGCTTGCGGCGATTGAAGCGGTGCTGAAGGGTACGGATGCCTATATTCCTTTTTTGCTTGGATTTTACTGTGGCCTCCGTATCGGTGAGTGTTTTGGCCTCATGTGGGAGGATGTAAACTGGCACACCAAGGAGCTTCGGATAAACAAGCAGATGCAGGTGCTTGAGGGCATCACCTATCTGCGACCCACAAAAACCAAGGCGGGATGCAGAACCATTGATGTACCCCCTGTTGTTATGGATGCCCTGCAAGAGCTACACAGAAAGCAGTTCAAAAAGCCGTCTGCCAAATACCGTGCCAACAAATGCGAAAAGGTAATCTGGAAAACGGACGAAAAAGAAACCGATATCATCGGCGGCGATTTCATTAACCGCAGAGTGTCGGGACCGTTCGAGGGTTGTATTATGACACCCAACTGCATGAAAATGTATGCGGTGGAGATTGAACTGAGTGAACAAGTCCATTTTGAATATCATTCCTTGCGGAGAACACACATCACACAGCTTATCAACAACGGTGTACCGCTGAAAGAGGTCTCCAAGCGGGTAGGTCACACCAAAACATCTACGACATTAAAAAGCTATGCTGGCAGCACAGAAGAAACAAGGCAAATCATGCGGGACGGACTCCAGAAACTGAACACCATTGAACCGTTGGTAGAAATCCCGACTGTAAACGGTGGCACAAGGATGGTCAAGCAATCCGAGCAAATAAAGTTAAATGCAATGCTTGCTGTTATCCCGCATTAAGAAAAAAGTGTGTAATGGGGTGTGTACTCATTTTGAGAGTGCAAAACCCCTTGCATACCAATGGTTTTTATGATACTATCATGACGAGGCTCGCCACGGCCGTGGTCTGGAAGGCCTGCTGAAGCGTTACTTCTAATTATTCACCAGTACTTCGTAACCGACGATTTTTACCGCCGGGCCCAAATCCGGGTCCGGCGGCCTTTTTATACCCTTTTGAAAGGAGGCCTATTATGAAAAAATTTCTTGCGTTACTTTTGATTTTTGCCATTGTTGCCGCTTTCGCCGGCTGCAGAACCATTCACCAGGCAGAAGAATATCTGGATCATCGGCTGGATGTAGCGGAAGATCAGGTGGAACTGGCAATTCACGATGCCATT
>JAZQSR010000166.1:0-44332 GCA_045630225.1 Treponema sp.
CCTAAAACCCCATCCTTCGCTAGAAACTTCGCACTGTTGTGCTCGCTGCGAGAACCCAGCACGCTTAGGTAGGGAGCGACGGCAAAGCCGGAAAATCGCGATAAATTGAACGATTTTAGCGAGTCTCGGTTGAGCCTCTGCGAAACCGCTTCCAGCCCTTAGAACCAGCCCCATCTACCAGCTATCGAGTTGTAGCCCGTGAGATTGAAGCCCCATCTGCAATAGTCTGGGGAGCAGGGGAACCCTCTATAAAATTATCCCGGGGAGCAGGGAAGCTCCCTGCACAGCCGCCCTCTGAGCGTAGCGAAGCGTAAGGCTGAGTAGGGCTTCCCTGTCCCCCAGATAAATTTGGTTCCCCTGCTCCCCGGGATGTGGCTGGGATTCAGTCTCCCGGGATGGAGTTCGTGTTTACTGATGTGGGCGCTTCTCGTGCAAATACGTATGTCGAGCAAAGAAATAGTGCCCCACGAAGCGGCTCATAAAGGCGTTGAACTTCCACTTAAAGGCCCACAGGGCAATTTTCTTACCTTTTTGCTGGCAGATAAGGGCATGGCGAACAACCTTGTCTACTGGCTTGCCTCCCAGAACTTCTTTTCGAGCTCCATTGGAAGCCACATTGGCAAATTCTGTGGAAACGGAGCCAGGGCAAAGGGCTAGAACGTGAATGCCTTTGTCTTTCAGCTCGGCAGCAAGGGCTAGGGAAAAATTCCGTACGTAGGATTTTGAGGCGGCATAAACGGCAAAGTTTCCCAATGGAATGTAAGCTGCAAGGCTTGCCACATTGATAATGCTACTACCACTGGGAAGGTAGGGTAAGGCCGCCCCACAGATTCCCGTAAGAGAGGTAATGTTCAGCTCCACCATTTCTAGCTCCCGTTCCACTGGAGTTTCTTCAAAGGGGCCGTAGGTGCCAAAGCCTGCGTTGTTCACCAAGGTATCTATGACAAAGCTCCCTCTTTGGGCTTCTTCTGTAAAAAGCTGGGAAAAAAGCTGGTAGCCGCGTCTTCCAGAAATATCCTCTGGAATCACCTTAATGACAAGGGAATTTGTCCCTTTGTTAGAGGCTTTTTTCTCCAGTGTAGCTTTCAATTCAGTTTTCAGTTCCAGCAACCGCTCTTTTCTGCGGGCCACCAGCCACAATTCATCTGCATGACGAAAATCTAAAATCTGCCGGGCAAATTCTTGGCCAATTCCAGAGCTGGCTCCCGTAATGATGATAATTCGTTTCACGTATGTAGTATACCACGGAACAAGTGACTGGGAAAGTGCGAGTCGGCTATCGCTTGTCCACCACGTACAAGTATTCTGTTACGTGAATATTCCTGTTGTGCAGGTTTCGAGCGCCTCGGAAGGTGTTGTAATTGCATTCCATCTTTTGGATTTTACCTCGAGCTGTAAGAAGAGCTTCCATTTCATCAGGTTTGATAAAGCCCTCTGAATTAAAGGAAATCAGCAGGAAGGAAGCGGGAATGGTGGTAATGAGTTTTTCCAGTGCCTGTTTGATGTAGCGAGCCTTGTTGTAGTGAGAACGATTCCAATTCTTGGGAATACCTGAAATAGGACTAAGGTCGTCAGCAGCGGGAGCACGTCCTGTGGCCAAAAGGTTCAACATAAAATAGTTGGAACCGTAGGGGTGCTGGTTGTAAGGCGGGTCGAGATATGCCACATCAAGGTGGTCCAATTGTTCCGCCGCAGTCTGGGCTTCCTTTTGCATTACTTCTACTGGGCAGGAAAAATTGCTGAAAACGGGATAGGGGAGGGTGATGGGGGCTGCAATTCGTTGTAAGGCATCACGGGCTGTACCACCAAATTGGCCAATGCCCTCCTTGTTTTTGTAAAAGCCCTTGAACACGCCAGAGGTGTTGGCATGGATAGAGGCTTGAGAAATCAGTGGGGCAAGAAAATAATCTTGGAGGTTAGGAGGCACTTGCTGGGCAATGAGTTTGCGGGCAGTGTCAAGAAAGTTGGCGTTGCGGGTGGTGTAAAAACAACGTTCCCCAGGTTGAATATTAGTGTCGTCTACAGGGGCATAGTATTTTGAGATAAAACCTGGTTCTAAGGGCTGAGTTTCCAATTGTTGGCAAAGCTGCTGATGCAAGCTTCGCAATTCTTGGGTATCTGCCTCTTCCTTGTTGGCTTGATAGCAGCTATTGATAACATAAGAATATCGTTCCAAGTCATTTACCCAAAGCTGCTCTGCAAATTGACGAAGGTAACGTGCCACTACACCTGAGCCAGAAAAACAATCAAAGATAGAAAGCTTTTCTTTTCCTAATTCCTTTTGAACAATAGAAATACCTTTGCCAATAAAATTCAGCAGAGAGCGTTTGTTGCCAATATAGGTAATCAACTGTTCCTGCAAGTAGGCGGGATTTTCTTGGAGCGTGGTAATATCACTTGATGAAGAAGAATTATAACTCACAGTAACCTCAACTTAAGGGTAAGATAGCACACCACAACACTGTGGCGATTCCAGCACAACCAATGGCAAGGCCGCTCATGGCTCCTTCCACCTCTCCAATTTCCAGAGCCTTGGTGGTGCCTGTAACGTGGCTACAGGTTCCCATGGCTACTCCCACTGCTACAGGATTTTTTATCTTGAATAGCTTTGCCAAAGAAGGGCAAACCAAGGCTCCAAAGTTACCGGTAATGATAATTCCTGCCACGGTAATAGCAGGAATTCCATCAAAGGCTTCTGAAATACTCAAGCCAATGGCTGTAGTAACGGACTTGGGAATTAGGGAGAGAATCACAGACCAGTCTAAATTGAACCAGCGTCCCATGAGAATAATGCTGGCAATGGCAGTGAAGGAACCTACAATCGTTCCCACCACAATGGGCAGGATATTCTTCTTCAGAGTTTCCAATTGCTCATACATGGATACTGACAAGATGGCTGTAGCAGGTCCCAAAAATGCTGCTATGATAGAGCCTCCAATGTAGTATTGAGGGTAGGGAATTTTCGTAAAGCCTAAAAAGAGACAGCAGGAAATGATGGATACCAGCAGGGGATGGGTGATAGGATGCTTCCATCTCTTGTTAATGGCAAGTCCCAATTGATAGGTGAATATGGAAAGACTCAATCCAAAAAATGGTGAGTTAATAAAGGTATTATACAGATTTAGCAGCGTCTCATTCATTATCTTCTCCTTGGGACTGAGCTTCAGTGGAGAGAGTTTTCTTTTGGGTTAGCTTCATGGTGAGGTTTACCGCAAAGGCGGTGGCCAAAAAGGTAAGAATGGTGGAAACCATGCTGATAACCAACAGGGGAATCAATATTTCTTTTAGCAAGTCTATATGCTGGATAATGCTCACGCTGGAAGGTACCAGGAAAAATGCCATGTTCTGCTTTAAGAACTGGGCCTTTTGACGGATGTGGTCAATCTTCATTACCCGCACCAACAGCAGGATGAAAATCAATATCATTGCAATAATATTTCCCGGAAGGATGAAGGGCAATAGGGCGGAAATACATTCTCCCACCAGACAAATGCCTATGACAATACCAATTTGTAACAAGATATTCATGTCCCACATAATGCCACGTTTTGGAGTTTCTTGCAATCGAGGTGGGGGAAATCCTTTCTTTCGTGGAGGTGTGAGACTCGTTTAGAGGACTACAAACTCCAATTTCTTTTCCTACTTGTATTGTAGAAAATGGCTTTTTTGTGGTAATATTACAGGATCTTTACTAAAATTTAAGTAGAAAATTTTACAGTTCTTTGGGGGTAATGACTATGAAGAACGCTTACGTAAAGCGAGTTTGGGAGCAGGTTCAGGCAAAGAATAGCCACGAAAGTGAGTATTTGCAGGCTGTTCAAGAGGTGCTGGAGTCCTTGGAGCCAGTGGTAGAAAAAATGCCTGAGTTGGAAGCCAACTCCATCTTGGAGCGGATTGTGGAACCGGAGCGTGTCATTATGTTCCGTGTACCTTGGATGGATGATTCTGGCAAGGTGCAGGTAAACCGTGGTTTCCGTGTTCAGTATAATAGCGCTATTGGTCCTTACAAGGGGGGGATCCGCTTCCATCCCTCCGTTAATTTGAGTATTTTGAAATTCCTGGGATTTGAGCAGGTATTCAAGAACAGTCTTACCACCTTGCCCATGGGTGGCGGTAAGGGTGGATCTGACTTTGATCCCCACGGAAAATCTGACGCTGAAGTAATGCGCTTCTGCCAGTCCTTTATGACCGAGTTGTATCGCCACATTGGTGCAGACACTGACGTTCCTGCTGGTGACATTGGTGTTGGTGGACGTGAGGTTGGCTATATGTTCGGTCAGTACAAGCGAATTTGCAACGAGTTCACTGGTGTATTAACTGGAAAGGGCTTGCAGTTTGGTGGTTCCTTGATTCGTCCTGAAGCTACTGGTTATGGTTGTGTGTACTTTGCCCAGAATATGTTGGCTGTAAAGGGAGACGATTTTACAGGCAAGGTTTGTGCTGTGTCTGGTTCTGGAAACGTAGCCCAGTTCTGTGCCGAAAAGCTGATTCAGCTGGGAGCAAAACCTGTTACCTTGTCTGACTCTGCTGGATTTATCTATGACCCAGATGGAATCGATGTTGAAAAGCTTGCCTTTGTAAAGGAATTGAAGAACGTAAAGCGTGGTCGCATCAAGGAATATGTAGAAAAGTATCCTAGTGCTACCTATACAGAAGGTCAGCGTCCTTGGTCTGTAAAGTGTGACTGTGCCTTCCCCTGTGCTACTCAGAACGAGTTGAACGGTGATGAGGCAAAGGCTTTGATTGCCAACGGTGTAAAGCTGGTAGCAGAAGGTGCTAACATGCCTTCTACCCCAGAAGCTGTAGCTGCCTTCCAGGGTGCTGGAGTTATGTTTGCTCCTGGAAAGGCCTCTAATGCAGGTGGTGTAGCAACCTCTGGATTAGAAATGAGCCAGAACTCTATCCGTATGTCTTGGAGCCGTGAGGAAGTAGACGAGAAGTTGAAGGGTATCATGAAGAATATCCATGACAATGCCTATGCCGCTGCCAAGCAGTTCGGTATGGAAGGCAACTATGTGGCAGGTGCCAACATTGCTGGCTTCCTGAAGGTTGCCCAGGCCATGATTGCCCAAGGCGTTGTGTAAGCCAGGATAGGTTATAAGCCAAAGAGCCTGCCTTGTGGAGATTTCGGTAAAGTGGTTTCCACTGAGCCTCCTGCTTCACAATGCAGGCTTTATTTTTACAAAGGAGAAATTTATGAAGATTGAAACAGAATGCCTCCACGCAGGCTATACTCCAAAAAATGGGGAACCTCGTGTTGTTCCCATCGTGCAAAGTACCACCTATTGCTTTGACTCCACCGAGCATATTGCTGAATTGTTCGACATGCCCACAGAATTCATGTATTCTCGTTTTGCAAATCCCACCTGTGATGCAGTGGAAAAGAAGATTGCTGCACTGGAAGGTGGTGTTGGAGCCATGCTTACCTCCAGCGGTCAGTCTGCTGTTTTGTGTACCATCTTGAACCTGTGTAAGGCTGGAGATAGCGTTGTAGCTGTTTCCACTATTTATGGCGGTGTTATTAATCTCTTGTCAGTTACCCTGAAGCGAATGGGAATTGATTGTATCTGGGTTTCTCCTGATGCCACTCCAGGACAGATTCGCAAGGCTATCCGCAAGAATACAAAGCTGGTATTCGGTGAAACCATTGCAAATCCTGCTCTTAGAGTGTTGGATATTGAACGCTTTGCCAAGGCTGCCCACGAAAAGGGTGTTCCTCTGGTAATCGATAATACCTTTGCCACACCAGCCCTGTGTCAGCCACTCAAGTGGGGTGCTGATATTGTTATTCACTCTACCACAAAATACATGGACGGCCATGCATTGCAGGTAGGTGGTGTTATTGTAGATGGTGGCTCCTTTGACTGGACTGTTGGGGACAAGTTCAGCGACTTTAACACTCCTGATGAAAGCTACCACGGTGTTGTGTATACAAGAGATTTTGGCAAGATGGCCTTTATTATCAAGGCTCGAATGCAGATTATGCGTGATTTGGGCATCTATCAGTCTGCCCACGCTGCCTTCTTGCTGAATCTGGGACTGGAAACCCTGCCAGTACGTATGCGTCAGTATAGCTTGAATGCTTCTATCGTGGCTGAATACTTGAATTGCAGCGACAAGATTGAGTCTGTTATCTATCCTGGCCTGCCAAAAAGCCAGGACAAGAAGCTGGTGAAAAAATATTTGCAGAATGGCTGTAGCGGTGTTATTACCTTTGTTATCAAGGGTGGACGTGAGGCTGCTGTTCGATTTATGGATTCCTTGCAGCTTGCTTCTCGTGTTGTGCACGTGGCAGACATCCGTACCTGTGTATTGCATCCTGCCAGCTCCACTCACCGTCAGGCAACTGATGAGCAGTTGGAAGCAGCTGGAATTAACGCTGGTATGATTCGCCTTTCTTGCGGTTTGGAAAATGTAGAAGACATTATTGCAGATATTGAACAGGCATTGGAGAAGGTGTAATTGGCTGGAATATCTAATTTCCACACTCATACCTATCTCTGTGGTCATGCAGAAGGCTGGGTTCCTGACTATGTGCAGGTAGCCCAGTCTGCAGGCTGTACTGCCTTGGGGTTTTCTGACCATTGCCCCTATCCTGAGTCAGATTCAAAGTTCTGGCAGGGAAGGGGAGATCAGACTGCTCGCTATCTGAATACCTGGCCAGAAATTAGAATGGGGGAGGCTGAAACTGAATCCTACGTGAATGCGGTGCGACAAGCGGCTACCACGGTGGATTTTCCCCTCTACCTGGGCTTTGAATGCGAGTATGACAAGCGGCTTTACAGCTGGTACAAGGACGAGCTTTTGGGCCGCTGGGGAGCTGATTACTTGGCCTTTGGTCCCCACTGGGTAGCTGATAGTCAAGATTTACCCTACATACCTGTAGTAAACTCCAAGCAGGAGATTCGCCGTTATTTTGCTGGGGTGGTGGATGGCATTGCCAGCGGGCTTTTTGCCTTTGTGGCTCATCCTGACTTGATTATGGCCAGTGGCCGTCAGTGGGATGCTGACATTGAAGCTGGATTGAAGGATGTTCTACAGGCCGCCATTGACTATAATTTGCCAGTGGAGGCTAATGGTCTGGGGTTAGCCAGAGCAAAGCAGGTCGGAAAGGGCGGTCAATTGTATCCCCATAATCGGTTTTGGGAGCTGGTGGCAGAATCGAATGCACTGGTTATTTGCAATTCCGATGCTCATCAAAGCGAAAACACCATTGTCCATGCCCAACTGGCCAGAGATTATGTAGCTCAGTTTGGCTTGGAACCGATAGAGAGTATTTTCTAAAAAATGATACTATGTAATGGTGGGGGATTTAGCTGTTTTTTGTGGCTGACATTCCCTCTACCATAAATTCCTTGGGAATAGGTGCGGGGCGGCCTTCCTTTGTTACACAGGCCCAGGATACTTCAGCTGTGGCACAGATTGTTCCATCTTCCTTGCGAACCAATTGGTGGAAAATACCTGATATGGCCTTTGTCTTGATGGGCTCCACATCAATAAGAAGCTTGTCTCCCAAAACAGCAGAAGCCTTGTAAAAAATATCGATGTGGGTAACGTATAGATAGTAGCCTGCAGCCACAATTCCCTCGTAGTCAAAGTTAATGGCACGAAGGAATTCCATGCGGGCATATTCAAGATAATTCAAATAAACGGCATTATTTACATGGTTATAGGAATCGCACTCGTAGGAGCGCACCGTAAGGGTTGCTGTATGTTTCATGGTGGCAGTATAACAGGTTTAGAGTAAATGTAAAAGTGCGGACTATTGGCCTTGAATCAGACCTTGTACCACATCCAGTGGGAGATTTGTTCCTTGAGCTACTTGCTCTGGGGTAAGCCCCATGGAAAGAAAAGTTTTTGCCGTCTCCAGCTTGTTTTCGTAGGCTCCACGTTCAATTCCACATTCAATTCCACGTTCAATTCCACGTTCTAGGCCAATAGCAAAAGCTTCTTCCTGTTTTACTGCAATGTCGGTAGCGTAGTCGTATTCAGTCATGAGTATGCTCAAAACCTCACCTCCTTTTCGTTCTAAATAATCTTTTAGTACGTTGTGATGTACCGCTTCTTGAATGGCTCTTGTAAGTGGTTTTGATTGTCCATCTGATTTCGCCTTGTCTATAAGCTTGAGAAACTGTACGTATTGATCCAAATCAGGACATTTATGTACCACTGGACTTGGATTTGTACTTTTAATTTTACACACTTTTACTTTCAGTTCAAGTGTGAGTTCTGCATTTGGAAAGTGCTTCACTTTGAAGGCATCTGAGAGGGAAAGGTAGCTTTCTGGTGGGATATTTTCCTTGCCAGTGTAAAAAACTATGAACTCAGGCTTAGCCAGAGGAATCATTTGGCTTGAGAATTTTAACTTGGAATCTATCATGTTCCCGTAAATTCGAGTCACATATTCCAACAGTCGTAGTGGCATGTTTGGGTTTATGGAGGATTGGTGCTCAATCATCATGATGAACTGGTCATTCACCATGACGGCAATGTCGTTATAATAATCCATGTACAAAACTTGCTCCAAATTGACACGTTCTAATTTTGTGGTTTCAACTTGTAAATTTGTACCGTGAATGGCATTATACAGGGAAAGAAAGTGTTGCTTCCAGTCTCTGTCCTTGGAAAAATAATCTACAAAGAGGGAATCCTTGTGTCTGCGGTTTTCACAGTTCATTCTTGCCTCCAAAAAATTCTTTACATATAGATTATAGGGTTGGAGGTTAAAAAAAATGCGTTTTTTCCAGAAAAAGTCCCAAAAAACACACTGATTCGATTTTGCTGCGCAAAATCTGGAATTTGTCTAATAGTACTTGCTGTATTAGCTGAATCTTACACTGTGTAAGCAAAGAGAACCTACCTGTATCTAGAAACTCTAGGTAAAATTGTTCATCTTCAGAATCATTTCTAGCAGGGTCGACAGAGCTTTTTGTTTCGCATGATTTCGAAAAAAAAGTTGGCGGTTGTGTCTAGATTTTCTTAAAGTTTGAATTTGGTGGTGATTAAGAAAAAAGGAATTACACTAATTGTGTCAACTCTTTTTCCAAGGCAGAAAGAAGTTTTGCATTGTTGTCTTGTAATTGTAGAAGATAATTTTTTAAATTTTGAGGTAGTCCTTCATTTGTGTTGAACAAACTTTCGGTTTCTTCCAGAAAAAGAACATGGAATTCTACTTTCAATGCATTGCTGAGTTTTTCCAATGTTGCATCGCTTATCCAAGTCTTACCACACTCAATATTGGCAATGTAGGTATTTGACAAATCTGTCATTTCGGCAAGCTGTGCTTGTGTTATACCTCTTTCTTTTCGCAATCGTTTGATATTAGAAGCAACAATATCTCGGACATGGTGTACTGATGCCATATTTAAATTATATGACAATAGTTTAAGTTGACAATGAATTATTATCATATTAATATATGATAATATCATACTTATTTGGAGGATATAAGATGAAAAAATTCTTATGTGTGTTGTGTGTTCTTGCAGTTGGTGCTTCAAGCTTTGCTGCAAATGGAAAGTTCGGGCTCGATTTTAGCTGGGGACTCAATTTTGGATTCCAGAATTTGGGATTGAAAGATGAGGGAATGGAGGGCAAACTGAAGAGAACTGATCTTGCACTTCCTGTTGTACGGGTGAGTTCTTACAACTTCTTCCTGCTAGATAATATGTTAGGAGCCTTTGCATCTGCAAATATATCAGCTGGATTACAGTTTGGAGATAAGATTGTTTCTGGTGGAGAGTCCCTTAAAGGTGGTGGAATGATAGGCAGCATCTCTGATGCTTTTATTGGACTAGAATTTATGGTAGGCCCTTCCTTTGGGATTGACATCAATGAAGACTTGCGTTTCCAGACAGGTTTGGGCTTCCACTATCTGTATGAAAAAAGTTTGACAGAAAGTATAGCAAATGGATATGCAGAGGATGGAACTGTAATTCCATCAATTTCTCTCCACTCCTTTGGAATCGGCCTGACTCCCCAGTTGCGTTTCTCTCCTTCAAAGAAGACATCTCTTGTTTTGGGCTGTGACTTCATTTTTGATTTTGGTCGTGGTAAAAATACTACGGGGGTTTATCAGGACTATGAAAGAGAGACTGCTACTGGTTTTGAGAGTGGTTCCGAGTGGGTGGAAATTCCTGCAAATCAAATTCAAAAGTATTTTAGATTCGGTATGAGCCCCTACATCGGTGTTGGTATCAATTTCTAGTAAGGGTAAATTTTAGGCTTGATAAGGCCAGGGAAGGTTTACGTTCCTTTCCTGGCTTTTTTTATCCAGCTTTTATCGATTCAGGCTCCTTTGGGCATTAGATGTTCCCTTTCTTATGAAACCTGTAAGAATACAGCACTGGTAGGCCGATAAACACCACCAGCAGTGTAATCATTGCCCAAGGAAGGATTGAATAGGGCAGCAATGATGAAGCCATAAGCAACAGGCCTCCAATCACCCAAACCTTGCCGGCAAAGCGATGAGTGGCGTTCCAGTTGGCTTCGTTTTTTAAGGTCCAGATAATGCGAATTCCCACCATGCGGTTTTGCTGGCACTTGGGCAGGTAATTTCCAATAAGTACAAATAAGGCTCCCATGGTTAAAGACACCACAAAAAGCACATTGATTTCCTTGCCTAAGGCAACGGCGTAGGTTAAGCTATTGGCCATTACAGACAGCAGGGGACAAATCCACAGAACTAGTCCCATCATCTTGGGACTTTGTTTTTTGTTGCGAAAATCTTTTCGTGAGGCAAAGATGCAAACGCCGTGCAAAGCCAGAATAAGTAGGGGCAAAACAAAGACGGCAAAGGGCTTGCTGCTCCAACGGTCCGCCTCTCCATTCACTCCCCAGTGAATGGGCATGGACTCAGGAAGCTTGTTCCAGACAATCATGCCAAAAATTATGGGTGAAAGCAGTACGATACATGATAAAATAATGTTCAGTTTAATGTGTTTCATTGGTGTCTCCTAGTAAAGTTTCTTCTTGTGCATTTGTTCCTTGTAGATGGCTAATCCACAGCATAATTTCTTCTAATACCGAGGCATTTAATTCATAAAAGATAAATTGCCCCTCCCGTGTGTCCCGCACCAAGTCAGCTTCCTTCAACACAGAAAGATGGCGAGAAATAGAAGCTCCAGTTACAGGAAATTGCTCGGTAATCTCTCCTGCGGACATCCTGCCTTTTTTCAGCAGGTTTAAAATCTCCCGACGGATTGGGTCTGCAAGAGCTTTCATTGTTTGTTGTAATCCCATATCAGATCCTTTAACATTTAACGTAAATGTTAAATATAATATAAACAATCAGTGAATTTTTGTCAAGTTTGATAGAAACTGCTGTTACTTGAGATTACAAGATGAAAGAAAATTTTTACTGACAAAAAAAGATGGAAGTAGTATACTAGATTTAAAAAGGAGGAACTATGTCTCAAAAAACAATCTTGCCTCGGTATGTGGGTTGGGATTCTTTAATGCTCCATGGAAAATTCCGTCAGTATCAGGTGGATGTAGCCAAGGGAGATAGTTTAACTCACTACAGCCTTGGGGATGTGGACAGGGATGGAGAAACATGCTCTACCCAGCTACCCTTACCAGAAGGGGCTATCCGAAATGGAGTTGAATATCCCACCTTTTGGAGCCGATTGCCTCTTTCTATCCAGCCAAACAACCGTGATCAGCGGCGGGGCTTATATTCTATTCATGCCATGGGAACCTCCCTTATCTTTCCTCTGAGCCAGAAAAATCTTGAGGTGAGACAGGAAAACAATATGCGCTCCTGTACTGCAGGAGTGTATTTCGCACTAGAAACAGACAGTCCCACCATCACCTTTCACTTCCGCTATTTGAATCGCAGCAATCTTGCCCAAGACGGACGAGCCGCCTTGAAGGGCTTAGACAACAGAAGCTTTTCTGGCATCGACATTTATCAGCTGGAAAATGGAGTGCCTGTATTCAAAAAGAATCTTCGCTCAGAAAAAGGCGTGATGGAAGGCTGCTGGCACTATGAAACTGGCTTGCAGGAAGGAAAAACTTGTGGTCAATTTATAGTGATGCTGCCCACCTACAATGGATTTCAGCCCCTAACAGATGGTATTGATGAAAAAAATCCTTCTGGTTTTACCTTGGAATTTACTCCAAATTCCACCACCAAGGAATTTGAGCCCTTTGCAGAATCCTCTCGCAAACCAATTTTGATTTATGGCACCAGCATTACCCAGGGAGATGGTGACAACGGCCTGCGTCCCGGTGCCACCTATGCTGCTCAAATCATGTGGGCTACCCAGCGGGAAGTGATAAATCTTGGGGTAGCAGGCAGTGCCCAGCTTGAGTACAAGATGGCAGACTTTTTGGCTCAAATCGAAAGTGAGGTGTTTATCCTTGATCCAGGCTGGAATCTCACTGCCACAAGTTCCGATGCTCCCAACTGCACTGCCAACGGAGCCCCTGCCAACATCACCAATGAAGAGGTGGTGGCTCGTATAAAATACATGGTACAGACCTATCGTCAGCAGCATCCAGAGACTCCCATCGTCATTTGTCCCAAGTTTTTGAAGGAAGGTGATGGGGATGCTAACGGTGGAAAGTCAGCCCTTCCTCCCCAAGGGATTTCTCTGCCAGCCCATTGGAAAAATCCAGAAGGCTATCTGTATTCACGGGAAGGTTTTCTCTTGCAGAAGGCTTACTTGGAGCTGGTGGAATCTGGGATGAAAAACCTCCATTGGGCAGAGCAGGGTGTTACTGAGGAAAATGGAAATTGGTTGGGACAGGGCTTGACTGCGGCTAATCTTCATCCACCAGTAGGAGGCATGACCTCCATTGCAAACTTTGTGCTGCAGGCAGTGGCTCAAGCTGCCCCCCAAGTATATGACGGAAAAAAACTTTCAATTCCAGTAGTCTGATTGCTACAGGACAATGAATTACCATAGGAGATAAATGAATGAACACGAAAGAAAAGATTCGTATTGGATATGCAGGTTCTGGTACCTACAATCAGCTCACTGCTGGTTCTCGCTTCTGCAACAAGGTAAGTGATGCTGCAGGAAACCACAGCCAGCGAGGGTTTTTAGGTGGTACCCTGTACAACGAAAACTGGGAGCCTTCTGACGGCTTTTGCTTTCAGGATTTTTCTGTAGCAGATTTGACCACAGCCCCCCTCGGAAACCTTGAATCCACCATGGAGGCTCTCGCTCCCGCTTTGGAATGGAAGCCAGGCATCCTGCTTTTACAGCTGAATCCCCACTTGGATTCTCAGCCAGAAGCCTATGGCCAGCTGATGCTTCAGGTGATTTCTACCATTCAACAGCAGCTTCCTGAATGTAACCTGTACGTGGTAAGCCCTCTGCCAGCTGGTACTCCTAAATGTGGTCCTGTGGTGGAACGAAGTTGCGAAATGGCAACTAGCTTTAACAAGGCTTTGAAGGAAGCTGTGGAAAAGGCTGCTGGCTCCAAATTGAGCTACATCGATTTGCTTTCCACCTTAGATGAGGCTTCTTGGAAGGTTCTCTTGTCTGGCTCCGATGCAAACCTAGGAAGCTATCAGTGGAAGCTGGCGCAAGGCCTTTTGTTTGGTTTCTTTGAGGATGCCGAGCAGTTGATTTTTCCCGATAAGGCTCCTTCTAGTCTAGGCACTGTGATTGCAGTAAGCCCCAAGGCTCGTACAGAAGGTTTGCCTCCTTCCTGCGACCCCGACCAAGGACTTATCCGAGACTTACCAGAAGGCTGGTGGAAAACACAACTGGATACTGGTGCACGAATTGGTAAGGATTGCCAGCTTATTTTTGTGGGGGACAGCATTACCCACTGGTGGACAAATCAATCCCATATTGATGATACCTACACAGCCGCTGGAAAAAATGCCTTCCACAAGTTCTTTGGTGCCTACGAAGATACTTCTTTGAATCTGGGACAGGCCAGCGACACTACTGCTGATGTTTTGTTCCGTATCCGAGAGGGAGCCTTGGGAGCAAATCCTGGCACCTTTAATCCAAAAATGGTTTCTATTCTCATCGGTACAAACAATATTGGTAATCCAAACCTCCAGAACAAGTTTGGTGGGCCAGACAATTCTCGTCAGCTGGCTCAAGGGATTCTTCAGGTAATCTTGGAGGTAAAGCGCTATTGTCCAGAGGCAAAGATTGTGGTAACAGGTGTTCTGCCTACCCGCATTCCCTACGATCTTACCCGAAGCAAGCTGGAATATGCTAATTATTTGGTGTCACTTCAGGCTGAAAAGCTGGGCTTTACCTACTTGGATATGGGGAAATACATGACCACTCCCGATGGCTCCACCATTCCTGAGTTCTACAACAAGGCTGAGTGGAATGCTGCTAGGCTCCACCTGTGTGAAGCAAGCTATGAATTGTGGGCTTCCCAGCTGGTGAAGTTCTTGGATTAAGCTTAGTACAAGGAAACTGGAGGAAGTGTCGCAATGTAGGTTTGTAGTGAAATCTCCAAGTGGGCGGCCACTTGATTTTTAGAAAGAGAAGATTTTTCCCGAAGGTATCGAATGGTTTCTTTCATAATTGACTCCTAAATTCTGTCTAACAGAGAAAATATTAGGAGTCAATAAAAATTTACAAATGTAAATAAAAATTGTCTTTTGTTATTTGTAGAGTCGTAAGCCCACTAAAAGGCAGCCTTCAATGTAAGGTATTTTATTTTCCTGTAAATATGCCACTAATTCATCATCAAAGGCCCCAGGCTGCAATACCACAGATTTGAAATCCTTCTTGCATTCTTTCAGGAGCTCCAAGCCTTTTTTGGGATTGATGCACAGGTCCAGCACATCAATTTCACCTTCTGTCTGGTTGATTGATGCCAGCTCCTTTCCCACGCACTGCACTTGATATCCTGCTTCCATCATGGCGATCTTAATCTTGCAGGCAAATTTTTCTGGGTTTAAGGTATCTCCCACCACCACAAAGGATTTTTGAGCCATCACTTGCTGTAAATCCATATCTTCCTCCTAAGAATTTTCGTTTTTAAATGATACCACAAGGGCTCGATTTTGTCTGTGAGCTGATAAAAAAAGCCCCAGCAAAATACTGGGGCTATCAGATAGATGCATTATCTTTTCATGACAGAATCTACCAATTGCTTGAAATTCAAGTCCAAGGCAATTGGTGAAGGTTCAAAGTTGTCGGCAATGCAAAAGATGCCGTTTCGTTCTACAATGACACGAGCTGATTCAGCCACAGTAACAACTGGAGGGGGAGCATTAAAAAAAGTAAAACTAAAAGGACGCCCTATTTTCTGATTGGGAAGAGTTTCGGAAGAAATTCCACGAATAGGATTAAATGAGGGCATAAAAGATGTTTGGGCTAAAGCTTGCATGTAATTGTCCTTAAAGAAAAGTCTCTGTAGATTTGTGTTATCATGATACGGTGAAAATCTCTTTGAATCAAGGGAAATTTCAAACTTGTTGAATATAATTTCTCCAAAATTCTAAGGAACTAAATTCACTGTCGCATCGCTAAATTATGTTCGTGCAAAATTTCAATTTTCTTAACAAAAAAATCAAGATTACTTCCAACAAAAATTGCACAATAAGCAGAAATTGCACAGGCAAAGAAACAGTAGAAGGTCACATTCAATGCAATGCTATCGATGTGCTTGGAATGGAACATAAAAAAGAGCATACCAAGAATCATTGCAATTCCACATACAATCCATCGTCGCATGGAAATAGGGGCAGCAGAAGTTTTTGCAAGATATTCGGGATCAATCTTTTGCATTAAGCTGATGATGGCTTGGGAGCTCTCTTCTGCAGGTATTGTCAGTGGTTCCTTGCAATGCTTTTCTGCCATAGTCATAAAGCGAACTTGGCTTCGACATTTTTTACAAGTCAAAAGATGAAAAGTGGTGCGGAGAGGAAGAATTTGATTTTTATCAAGCTCCAAAAACTGGTTCATTATTTCATTACATGTTTTACTCATTTTTGCTCCTTGTGTGGGCTACAATCGCTGCTCTAGTTTTTCTTTTAGTAGCTTCTTTGCCCTAAAAATGTGAGACTTAACCGTGTTCAAGGGTAAGCCCGTAACCTCACAGATTTCTCCGTAGGCCATATCGTAAAAAAAATACATATCAAGACAGAGGGCGAATCGCTGGGGCAATTCCTTGATGGAGTCCCGCACCGTTTCTATGGTGAGACGGCGAATTTGCAACTCCTCTGGGGTGTAATCCCTGTCCCACAAGAGATTTTCGTCTGCCAAAGGTAAATATTCCTTTCGTCGCTTGATGGAGTTGACTGCCGTGGTGTAGGCAATACGAAACAACCATGTGGAAAATCGTGACTCACCACGAAAATCCCTGAGCTTTGTGTAGGCCTTGATGAATACATCTTGAACAAAGTCTTCCGTGTCAGCTATGTTCCTGAAAAAACTCATTCCAAGTGCAGTAACTCGCCGATGGTATCGCTTTACGAGTTCTTCAAAGGCTGCAGAATTTCCTCCTGCGGCAGAGCGAACAAGAATTGCTTCTGTCTTTTCTTCCGATGACCGTAGAATGAATTTCTGGGCTTTTTCAGCAATGGTTTCTGACAGACTAAAACTGCTACGTTTCTCCATCAGTTTTATTGTTTGTGGGGCAGAACTTGAAGAAGACTAGGAAACTGACTCCAATGATAAAGGGCAAGAAACCTCCCAAAAGGGGATAGGAAAAACCTTGCACAATCCAGAGAAGAAGGGTGAGTACTAAACCGATTCCTGTGAGCAAAAGCCCAGTCAAAAGCGAGAATAGTTTCAAATTGAACTGTCTTGGCCGATAGGAACCTAATTTTATCTGCAAAGAAATTTCTCTGTGTCGCCACAAAAGATAAAAAAAGATAAGCACGCCACCAATAACAATGCCTACAATAGGAATGATTGCGGCAATAATTAGTTGTGCTGCAGGTGAAACTACGGCAGTTTCCATTATACCTCCATGTGTCTGCTTATTATTTGACACGTAAACTCAAAAAAAGTTGCAAGTTTATTCAAAGAAAAGATAGTCATCAAAGAAAACTGCGGAAAACTTTCCCAATACCAGTTCTTTGTTGGCTAATTCCAATAGCTGGCTTTTCAGCAAGTCTTCTCCCATGGCTTTAACTTGATTTGCTGTACGATTCTCAAAAAAATCCAACACAATGGTTTTGAAGCTTGCTTTTTTTGTAGTTATTTCTTCCTGAAAGGCTGGATCTGTGCTGGTATAGGAAAACCAAGGTTCCAAAATTATGAGGGCAGTAGTTTGGGTTTCTTCATCTATTTTTGTTGATATACGGAGCTCTCCAAGATTGAGGTAGGAATCAAAATTTTTGGAACTTTCTTCCTGTTCTTGTTTTTTAGTCGATTTCTCTTCTTGCTGTGCTAATTGTTCTTTTTGTGCTTGCTGAATTTGTTCTTCTGGTGTGGGAACTGGCTGGGCAGGGCGAAAGGTTGCTTGCTCCTGTTGTTTTTTAGGCTTTAAGGCCATTCCTGTTCCAATGATAATGACCAAGATTATAAGGATACAAATTCCACCAAGGATTTTGTTGAGGGTGATTTTCATGGGATGCAGTATAGCATAGGTTCAATTAAATGTAAAAGTGGTGGAGGATTCCAACAGCCCACCGCCGCCTTACGCTCAGAGGGCGGTGCCTCCTAAATAAACTCCTCCCACAGGTAATTTTCTAGTTGGGCTTGGAGACCTTTGGAGGAACCGGGGCGGGCGGTGAGGTGGATGTGATTGTCTAGCCATTGTTCTTCTAGGATAACGCCTTGCTGGCGGATTTGTTCTAGGAGCTTTACCTGTGTCAAAGGGATTTTGTAGGTGACAACTGGTCCTGCAAGCTCTTGGGCAATGGCTTCCATCAGCTGGGGAAAGCCCGCCCCTGTAATGGCACTGACTTCTATGGCATTAGGGAAGCTGTTTTGTAGGGTGGTGCGGCGTATATCTAGTTTTTCCAGCTGGTCAATTTTATTCAGCACAACGAGACGCTTGTTGTCGGTGGCTCCAATCTCTTCCAGTACCTGACAAACAGTTTCATATTGCTCTATGGCAGCTCTATCTGAGGCATCTACCACCACCAGCAATAATTGAGCCTGCACTGCTTCTTCCAGAGTGGATTTAAAGGCATCCACCAGGCTGTGGGGCAGGTTGCTGATAAAGCCAACGGTGTCGGTCAAAAGGAGACCTGTACCACCTGCAATGGAAAGGCGGCGGGTGGTGGGATCCAGTGTGGCAAAGAGCTTATCTTGGGCGAGCACTTGAGAGCCTGTGAGGGCATTGAGGAGGCTTGATTTTCCTGCATTGGTGTAGCCCACCAAGGCACAGGTTGGCAGGGGAATTTTTTCCCGCCGCTTTCGTTGGGTTTGTCGTTCCTGCACTACCTTTTCTAGTTCCCGCTTTACCTGCACAATGCGATTTTGGATGGTTCGTCTGTCTAGCTCCAGCTTTGTTTCTCCCGCTCCTTTGGAACCGTAGCTTCCGCCTCGCTGCCGTGCCATATCGCCATAGGAATGGGCTAGTCGTGGCAGTGAGTAGGTAAGCTGGGCTAATTCTACTTGCAGAACGGCTTCCTTTGTTCTAGCTCGTTGGGCAAAGATGCGTAAAATCACTTCCTGACGGTCAAAAACAGGGATTCCCGCCAAGGTTTCCCAGTTGCGTTGACGAGTGGGGGTAATTTCTGTGTCAAAGATAATGCAATCTGCTTCCTGAGCTTCTGCCAGCTGGGCAATTTCTTGAGCCTTGCCACTTCCAATACCAAAGCGAGCAATGGAGGCGGAGGAGTTTTTTTCAGGAAGGGTTACAATGTCTGCCACTTCCATGTCTAGGGTTTCTACAAGATTTTTCAGTTCCTGGGGATGCACCCACTGGGGCAGAACTAAAAGACATCGAACTTTTTTCTTGGCTTCTTCTTCAACTTCGTACATGGCTATCTATCCGTAATCATCAGCTGGCTTTGGTATTCTGGCATAAATTGCTTTTCTGCTCCAGTTTCAAATTTCACCACCACCACAAACTCTTCCTCTTCCACACGGGTTCGCACAATGCCACCGTAGCCGTAATCGTCGTGATACACTGTGCGTCCTACCTTCCATTTTGCAGCTAAGGGATGACTTTCTACCGCTGGCTTTGCCTTTTGCTGACTTTGCTCCCGACGGAGGGCCTTGTAGCTGTAGGGAATTTCTCCTAGGTGGCGAAGATGGTGCTCCTTGATTTCCAGCAAAAATGGGCTGGGCATCATTTCTTCTAGGTGACCGTAGCGGATTCTCTTGCGGCAGGAGGTAAGCAAAAGCTGATTCTGGGCTCGGGTAACTCCCACGTAAAAAAGCCTGCGTTCTTCCTCCAAATCTTGTTCTTTTTTATCCTGCCGAGGGAATACTCCAAATTCTAAGCCCGTTAAAATGACTCTAGGAAATTCTAGGCCCTTGGTGTTGTGAACGGTAATGAGGGTGACTGCATCTTGGTTTTCATCCTCACGATTTTCCAATGTCCTATCTAGCTGAATATGGTCAAGAAAGTCCAGCAAGCCTGCCATGGTCATGGGATAGAGCACCGCACTATTGGCTAATTCCTGAAGGTTGGCCACTCGCTGGGTGCCGGCAACCTCGTCTTGCATGGTGTGATAGGCAAGAAGGCCACTGAGCTCGTTGAGCTGTTCCACAAAATAAGACAGCTTTTTCTTGGGACTTTTCTTTACCAGCAGATTTTCTGATTCAGGCAGATTTTCTGACTCAGGAAGTGTTTCTGACTCAGAAGTCGCTGTTTCTTGAGAAGTTATGACTTCTTGAGCGTCTTGGACAGTTTCCTCCTCAGAATTTGAAACTAAATCAGCTGAAGCCTGACTTTCCTGCAAATCCTGATAAAACAAGGTGTCCACTTGGTTTGCCAATTCTTCCACTGGCAAAAGCTGCTTCTTGCTAGAATCCTCATCTAAAAGGCCCGAAAGATTTTCCAGCAAGGAGACAAAATCTGCCAAGCCTGTCTTTGCCTTCTTTGTGGCGCCGGGAATCTCCGTCTTGCAGGCTGTCAAAAAATTTCCATCAGCATGAGATTTTGCCAGCTCCACAATTTTTTCCTGGGTTTTGTCTCCAATTCCTCGTGAAGGTTTGTTTACAATACGGCGAAAAGCAATTTCATCCTGGGGATTTGCCACCAAGGACAGAATTGCCAGTGCATCCTTAATTTCTTCTCGGTCGTAGAATTTCAAGGCTCCCACAATGGTGTAGGGAATTTTTCGATGGAGAAACTCCGTCTCAAATCCCAAAGATTGAGCGTTTGTTCGATACAGAACTGCCCAGTCGCTGTAGGAAATACCCTTTTCGTAGGCTTTTTGAATCACATCGGCACAAAAGGCAGTTTCATCCTGGGAATTGTCCAAAAAGGTAAGGGCTGGTAGGGCTCCTGCAGGCCGTGTGGGTTTAAGGCTCTTGTCAAAGCGGTCAGTGTTGTTGCAGATGGAATCGTTAGCTGTGGTAAGGATTTGTGGGGTGGAGCGATAATTTTTTTCCAGCTTGATAATGTCCGTATTTTGAAATTGCTTGGGAAAATTCAAGATATTTTGTACTTCCGCCCCACGGAAGCTGTAGATTGACTGGTCATCGTCTCCCACCACGCACACGTAGGTGTCATCTCCCACTAAATGGCGCAGCAGCTTGAATTGGGCTGTATTGGAATCCTGATACTCGTCCACCATAATGACACTGAATCGGCGATGCATGTGCTGACGAATGAGCTCATCCTGCTCCATCAATTTAACAGGCAGCATAATCAAGTCCCCAAAGTCAATGTTGCCAGTTTCCTTCAATCGTTGCTGATAGGCTTGGTAGGCACGGGGAAAAATCTCTGAAGAATCGATATTGTAGAGCTCTGGGGAATCTGGCTCCCAGCAATAATCCTTTGCACGGGCAATTTTCCCTGCCAAAGCCTTTGCTTCCTGTCGATTCAGCTGGGGCATGGCCTTGTGCATGAGGGTAGCAGAATCATCTTCGTCGTAGACGGTAAAATTCTTGTGGATTTCTGCCTTGTCCGTATATTGACGTAGAAACCAAGAACCAAAGGAATGGAAGGTTCTCAGGCTGGCATGAACAGAACGTGGCTCTAAAAAATGGGCTCGTTCGGCCATTTCTTGGGCAGCTTTTTTTGTAAAGGTAACTGCAAGGATGGAGTAGGGATCAACCTTTTTTTCACCAATGAGATAGGCGATTTTTGTGGTAATAACACGAGTTTTTCCAGAACCAGCTCCCGCCAAAATCAGCAGAGACTTTCCTTGGTGAACAACGGCTTGTCGTTGCTCCTCATTTAAAACAGAAAGGTATTCCTCTGGGGTGGGATGACTGCGACTTCCTGTGGAAGGCTGGTTCCTTTGTTTTGCGGGGGAAGGAAGTTGGGCTCCATCTTCTGGGATGGAAACCCCTTCCTGGCTCATACAATGGCTCCAGTGAGATCTACTCCGCTGCTTCCTGTTACTAGCACAGAAACCATCTTTCCGCTGGCCACAAGATGAGCTTGATCTTCCAAATCGTAGCTTACAACCACAGCTCCATCTACTTCTGGAGCCTGGAACCAGCAACGACCGATGGCCAAACCGTTTCCTTCTCCGTCACCACCTTCGATTACCTCTTCAATAAGCACATCGTAGGTGCGACCTGTTCGCTGGGACAACCGCTTTGCTGTCATTTCCTCTTGCAGGGCTTGTAGTGCCTTGTTTCGCTTTTCTGCCACCTTCTTGGGCACCTGATTTTCCATTCTGCCAGCAGGAGTATCCTCTTCTTTACTATAGGTAAAACTTCCAGCCCAGTCTGGTTCAATGGCGGTAATAAAATTCAAGGTGTCAGTGGCATTTTCTTCTGTTTCACCAGGGAAACCTACCAAAAAGGTGGAACGTACAGCTGCTCCTCCAAGACAAGGATTCCAGGACTGAGCCTTAAGTTTTTGAACAAGTTCGGTGTATTCCTGACCTGTACCAATTCTGTTCATGGCCTTGATGATAGGATCTGAGCCACTCTGAAAGGGAATGTCAAAATAGGGCAACAAGCGAGGATCTGCAACCATAACAGGAAGAATGTCCAAGGGAAAGTGATCTGGATGAATATATAAAAGTCGAATCCAAAATTTTCCTTCTAGTTTGGAAATCCCTTCCAAAAGTTGGCACAAGGGACTTTTTTTATCTCCTGTTCCATCAAATTGACTCCAGATTTCCTTTTTGATTGGATTTGCTCCATCCATTCCATAGGAAGCAGAATCCTGTCCCACAAGATTAATTTCCACAATGCCACGGTTCAGCAAGGATTGAATCTCGTCAATAATATCCTGAGCAGGACGACTTCTCATGTTCCCACGAATGCCAGGAATTGCACAGAAAGAACAACGACTGTCACATCCTTCGCTAATTTTCACGTAGGCTGACCCTGGGAAAGAAAGTAATTCTTCTCGTTCACCACAACAAACACCTTCTTGGTCGTAGGTTTCCACAGGACGGCAGCCCTCTGTCATGGAATCTACAACGGCATCAATGGCAGATAAATCTCCGTTACCGATAATACCGTCGGCTTCTGGCAAATCCTCTGCTAGACTTTCAGCATAACGCTCAGACAAGCAACCCGCCAGCAAAACCTTTGCCTTGGGATAGCTTGTTTTTGCATCGATGACTGCTTCTAGAGACTCTCGTTTGGCACTTTCAATAAAGCCGCAAGAGTTTACAATAATGAGGTCTGCTTCTTCTGGGGTATTAACCCGCTTCATGCCCTTGTGAATAAGGCGAGTGAGAATCAATTCTCCGTCAATCTGGTTTTTAGCACAACCGTGCTGATCAAGAAAAAAACTAGTCAAGGCCAATCACCACCAATTTATAGGATCCGGGAGCTTCACGCACCCATTTAATATCTTCTGCTACAACCTGTCCTGCCTTACCTATTTCAAGGTCATAGTGTTTTAATCCTGCTTGCACCTGAATTTTTGCAGCATTGATGTTGGATAACCACAGGCGGACACCATTGTTTGACTGAATGGTAAGCAGATCACCAGCTGTGTAATAATCTTCCACTTCTTCTTGTGAGTCGATTCTATAACGAATCATACAGGCTGCACGAACAGTAATAGTTGTGGTAAAGGGATAGGCTCTGTTGTCTTCATGAATGGTGTATCGCTGATTTGCCACTTGGGAAGATTCTGGAATACTTTCCAAGTCAGTTTTGGCTGCTGCTGCAAGACTTTCATCTTTCAGAAGAACACGAATTTCTGCTCCACGGCTTGCATCATTGCGGGAGATGTCAGAAAGATACACGATAACTTCTGCTCCACCTTGGCCATCAATGTCCAACTCTCGTTCTTCACTGAGTTCCAGTGTTTGAGTTCCAGCTGGAGTAATGATTTGCAACTCATTCAAGGTTTGCCCAATAATCAAATCAATTTTTCCTTCTTGAGAAGGAACGGCAATAATGTCTCCTTTATACACTCGCTCTGTAAAAGGCTTATCTGTAAGGGTATAGCGATTTTTATCGATTGCAGCCGACAAAACGGTGGTTTCATCAATGACTTCTTCCTTGTTAAAGAAGAAAAACCAAATGGCAATTCCTGCTCCCACCACCACTAGGGTAATAGCGGCAATAATGAGGGGCAGAATGAATTTAGGTTTAGACCGTTGCAAGAGAGAAGGGGGAATAGGGGCTTCTTGAATCTTTTTTGCTCGATACAAGGATGTTATCCGTCCCACATCTACTTCCAGATATTCTGCATAATTTTTGAGAAATCCCATTAAGTATGTTTCACTGGGAAATTTATCAAGCAGCTCCTGTTCCAGAGCCTGTAGATAGGTCTTGGAAATAACTGTCTCGTTAGCAGCTGTTTCTATGTCAATATTTTTTCGCTCTCGAGCCTCTCTCAAGAGCTTTCCAAAGCTTTCCATTGCCATTTTTTATTCCGAAAACAAAAAGTTATTGAAGTTATTTGCATCTGATGGGGCATCGTATACAAATCTTTGATCAGGGATATTTTGATTCAAGTTATAGTTGTAGAAATAGAACACAAAGGTTTGTCCTTGAGTTGTTAAGGCTTCTACCTGACGAATCAGCTTTGTTTCTGGTACAACAGCCAATTTTATTCGACGGAATCCTTCTGATGAGTTTCTTGGGTAGAGAACGAGTTTAATTACTTGTTCAGGATTACTTTCGCTGAGGGGAACTGGATCTTGACCCACCTCATAGGCAACTGAATAATAGCGACTCATTAAAGCTAAGCCCTGGGGTGTGGCTAAATTCATTCCAGCCTGATCTGTGGAAGGAGAAACTGATTGCTTAAGATTTGATGAAATGCCAGGCAAATGAATGGTTAAGGTATCTCCGTTAAACAGAATGACTTGCTCTTTAGGATTGGTAAAATCAATCCGTAAAAGATTAGGCCGCTTAAAAGAAACTTGTCCTGCCATTTGACTACGTCCCGCAGTAATGTTCATAGTTGCTTCGTAGTCTTTGATTGTTCCGTAGTATTCAGAAACGGACTGAAAAAACTTAGCAGCAGTCGTAATGTTTTGTGCAAAAACCTGTCCAATTCCACCAACAAGGAGAATTGTTGTAATGAAAATGATTTGAAGATTATGTTTTTTTGTCAAGTGAATGCTCCCCATATATAGTTTCCATATTAGAGAAGAAAGAGGGTAAAGTCAAGCAATGAGAAATTTGACAAAACTGTTCCATAACCTGGAACAGTTTGTGCCATTATAGTTTATATTTTTGTGTTAATCCTTGCAGAATGTGGACAGCTTCATCATTTTGAATGGAATTCTTGCTAATGATGTCGATAGACTCATTAATTGTTCCTGTAGCTTGACTGATTTTGCTGGAATTGCTCTGAACTACCTGAGATATTTCATTAAGATGTTGCATTTCCTTCAGAATAACATCAGTACCAGTATTCATTTCTTGGGAACTATTGTGGATATTATTGGTAATCCTTTGCATATTTTCCAAGGAAACTAATACTTGGCGACTTCCTGCATTTTGCTCATTCATGGCAAAACTTACCTGCTTGACTAAATCGTTTGCCGTGTCGATTTGGTTTGCTACAGAGTCAAAGATTGAATCAGCCTTTGCCGTTGCAATTACGATAGAATCGATAGAAGCAACAATTCCCTTTAATTCATTGGCAATAATCTTGGACTGAGAAGCAGAATCTTCTGCCAGCTTTCTGATTTCAGAGGCAACTACAGAGAACCCTTTACCAGATTCACCTGCATGGGCTGCTTCAATGGCTGCATTCATGGCCAAAAGATTGGTTTGGCTGGCGATAGTATCAATTACCTTGTTAGTGGCCAACAAACGTGAAGACTGATTCGATACATTGTGAACCAATTCTTGAACGGTATTGATGCTGTCCTTTCCTTCTGTGGAAGCGGTATGCAGTTCTTCATAGCTGGAAGAAGCTTTTTCCAAATTATTTGATATGGTGTTGATACTTGCTACCATTTGATGGATGGCTGCTGAAGATTCTTCTACTGAGGTAGATTGATTTGAAATTTGGTTTGTAAGCTCGTTAATATTTTTAGTAATTTGCTCTACAGTTCCCATAGTTTCAATGCAGCTGTGGGATTGTTCTTCTACCTTTGAGTGAAGTTGAGAAATGGCAGTGGTAATGGAACGCAAATCTACAGAAATATCATCTACCCGTGTTTTTAGTGTGGTGGAAGTGGTTCCCATCTTGTTGGATTCATTGGCAATGCTGGAAATCAAATCGTAGCGGGCTTCCATAAATTTGTTAAAGCTTATTCCTAATTCTCCCACTTCGTCTTTACGAGTTGTTTCCATACGGAATCCCAAGTCTCCTGTACCAGAACTAAGTTGATTTAATGCAGTACCAATCTGAAGAATTGGCTTTGTAAATTGGCCACTGATATATATTGACGCAAGAATCACAATGATTGAAATAATCAAGGCCAACATCACTGTGATGATTTTAATTGTAGACATAACACCCAGTAATGTTGATTCTGGTGTCAACAGATAAACGTCATAGGGTGTCCCTTCAGCACTGCTATGAAAGATATAGGCTGACTTTTTGTTCCACTTGAAGGTGCCCATGGTACTGTTGGTTTTTTGCAGATCCAGAATGATATTTTTAACATCTGTGGGAAGATCTGCTGTGGCATCGATTTTTAGCGGATCAGTGGAATAGTTTCGATACCCTTTCTGTTTATCATCGTATTGATACAAATACATGATATCTTTGTCATTACTGGTAATAACGAGCAAGCTGTTTGTATCAAAGTGAGTTTGGAAATCGGATAACATAACATCTGCTTGATGGTTCAAAGTATCTGTAGACATACTGATACAAAATGCTCCGATAACTTCTCCTGTATCATTTTTTCTGATGGCTGATGAAATTGCCATTAGCTTTATTTTTTCTGCTACGGCAATATACATATCTGATACTGTTTGTTTGTCTTGATTGTGGGGATTGTCTACAACAACATTTTTATGCCAAGCTAGGTGACTTAAGTTTTTTGGCTTTGCATTGGGGTCTGTATCATCATCGGAAACTAAGTAGTTTAAGGCTGGATTTCCTTCGATAGGTTCATACCAATAATTTCCATCAACAGTAGACATGGCAAAGGCTCGGGCTTCTGGATACTTTTGGGAAACAGGAGCGAGGGCTTCTTTTATGGTAAGCCAGTCTTGTTCTTGTACGGCAGGCATTCTACTTAAGGCATCAACAGTTGTTTTCCATTTGTCAAAATAGGCTACTAGTCTGTCTCGAATGGTGTCGGTATACCGGTGGCCCGACGCTTCTTGCATCTCTCTGACTGAAACACCCATGCTCTGGTAGAGGAAAAACATTCCAAATAAAAGAGGGACGAGCACTATTGAAAGAAATGTGAAAGTTAGTTTGACTTTGATTTTCATGAAACCCCCAATTGCCTGTATTCAATTAGGATAACAGACATTCAATTTTATACCAGACATACAAGATTGTAAAGTTTTTTATTTTTTTTAAAAATTTGATTTATAAAAGGGGGAAAAAATGGGCTGCCCACATGGAGCAGCCCAGTCTATCAGCTATCTGATTATGGTTTACTTGCGGAATTAATACATTCCGTCCATGCCACCCATACCACCAGCAGGAGGCATCATGGGAGGATTCTTCTCAGGCAGGTCGGTGATGGCACATTCTGTAGTCAGCAGGAGGCTTGCAACAGAAGCGGCATTCTGCAATGCAGAACGAGTTACCTTTGCTGGGTCGATGATACCAGCGGCAACCATGTCCTTCCACTCCATCTTTGCAGCATCAAAGCCAACACCCTTCTTCTCGTGCTTGGCTCTATCTGCAATAACGGCTCCGTCCAAACCAGCGTTTTCAGCAATCTGGCGAATAGGCTCTTCCAAAGCGCGCTTTACAATCTTGAATCCAACCTTAGCATCATCGCTGAGGTCAGTTGTGTCGGCCTTTTCCAAGCACTCTGCAGCCTGAATCAATGCCAATCCACCACCAGCTACAATACCTTCTTCCAAAGCTGCACGTGTTGCAGACAATGCATCTTCTACACGGTGCTTCTTTTCCTTCATTTCAACTTCAGTTACAGCACCAATGTTGATTACAGCAACACCGCCAGAAATCTTTGCCAAGCGCTCCTTCAGCTTTTCCTTGTCGTACTCGCTGGTAGCCTCTTCAATCTGATGCTTGATTTGACCAACACGCTCTTTAATTTCCTTTGCATTACCAGCACCGTCTACGATGGTGGTATTGTCCTTGTCAATCTTTACGCTCTTAGCCTGTCCCAGCTGAGATAGCTCAGTGGTTTCCAGCTTCAGACCCAAGTCCTCAGTAATAACCTGTCCACCAGTGAGGATTGCAATGTCTTCCAACATGGCCTTGCGGCGATCACCAAATCCAGGAGCCTTTACAGCACAGGTCTTCAGTACACCACGGAGATTATTTACGATAAGTGTAGCAAGAGCTTCTCCATCCATGTCTTCGCAAATGATAACCAAGGGCTTTCCAGCCTGGGCAACCTTCTCCAACAAGGGAAGCATGTCCTTCATGCTAGAAATCTTCTTGTCGTGAATCAAGATGAGAGGATTGTCGAATACAGTCTCCATGCGGTCACGGTCGGTAACAAAGTAGGGAGAAATGTATCCACGGTCAAACTGCATTCCCTCCACAAAGTCTGTGGTGGTTTCCATAGTCTTGGACTCTTCTACAGTGATTACACCGTCTTTTCCAACACGTTCAATGGCACTGGCCAAAATAGAACCGATTTCCTCGTCATTGTTGGCAGAAACAGAAGCAACGTGAGAAACTTCGTCAGTTCCCTTGATTTCCTTGGAGTTCTTCTTGATTTCGTCTACAGCCAACTTAACAGCCTTGTCCATACCCTTCTTCAATTCAATGGGGGTCATGCCAGCTGCAACAGCCTTCAAGCCTTCCCGAACCATGGAGTATGCCAAAACGGTGGCAGTAGTAGTTCCGTCACCAGCAACATCATTTGTCTTGGTGGCAACTTCTTTCAGGAGCTGGGCTCCCATATTCTCGTAGGGATCTTCCAGTTCAACTTCCCGTGCAACAGATACTCCGTCCTTTGTAACGGTGGGAGCACCGAATTTCTTGTCCAACAACACGTTGCGTCCCTTGGGTCCCAAGGTAACCTTTACAGCCTGGGAAATCTGCTCTACACCAGACAGCAGTTTTTTGCGGGCTTCTTCATTAAAAAGCAACTGTTTTGCCATTTTCCTAAATCTCCTTCTGATAGTCATACTGCCGATTTTGTGGTAGTATGGTTGTTATCTTAACCTAAAGATATAAAATATTTTGCTGAATGGCAAGTAAAGTGGAGTAAGTTGTGAAAAAAATAAACTGGGGTATTGTTGGAGCCGGCCGAATTGCAGCATCCTTTGCAGAGGCTCTCAAGGCTTCCGAAGATTCTGTGTGTTATGCTGTGGCTTCTCGCAATGAGCAAAGAGGAAAAGATTTTGCTCAGAAGTGGGGCTTTGCCAGTGTGTATACGACTTATGAAGAGCTTTTTGCGGATGGTGCTGTTGATGCGGTGTATATTGCTACTCCCCACATGAATCATGCAGCCTTGTCCATTGCCGCACTAAAGGCAGGGAAGGCAGTGCTTTGCGAAAAGGCTGCCACGGTAAATGCTCGTGAATTACAGAATGTGTATGAAGTAGTGTCTGAAACGAATGGTCTGTATGTTGAGGCTTTGTGGACAAAGTTTAATCCCACCTTCCGCAAGGCTTTGGAATGGGTATCTACTGGTCGTATAGGAAAGTTGCAGGCTATTTATGCCGATTTTTGTATCGCTCGGACTGCTGATGCGGTATACAAAGACCCTGAGTATCCCATGAATCGCCTCTATGACATAAACTTGGCTGGTGGAGCCTTGCTTGACGTGGGAATCTATCCTGTTACCGCAGCCCTTTCCATGGTAGAAGCTGCTACAAAAAATCCTGATGATGAAAAATCACTGTATCCCGATAAAATCGAGGCTGTAGCTCGCATGACAGAAACTGGAGTGGATGCCTTTGACAGCATTTCACTGAAAATTGGTGATGTCGTAGCGAACCTTACCTGTTCCATTGACACTGAATGTGGCTCTGTACTGAAGGAAGCTCGTATTGTGGGAACCGAAGGTACCATCATTCTGCCTTATTTCTGGATGGCCCAGGAAGCCCAGCTGATTTCAAACCAAGAAGTTATCGTAGATAAATTTTCTCATCCCTTTGCAGTGAATGGATATGAATATGAAATAGAAGAATTCTGTCGTTGCATGAAAATTCGGGCCGAGGGGCTTTTGGTTAAGGAAACTCCCTTACACACCCACAGTCAGAGTTTGCGGGTTATTCGTGTGCTGGATGTCATCCGTGGAAAGATTGGTTTAGTGTATCCCTTTGAAGATAGTGGCTACGTCATTAAGGAAGAAACCCAAAGGCCAGTAGAAACATCTAGCAAGGGAGTGCGATCAAAGCCCCATGAGATTACTGTGTATACCGATGGTGGTTGCTCTGGAAATCCCGGTCCTGGTGGTTGGGGCTGTGTGATTTTGGCTGATAAGGTGGAATACACCGTTTCTGGGGGAGAAGCGCTGACTACCAACAACCGTATGGAGCTCAGTGCTGCCATTGCTGCCCTTTCTGCAATTGACCAGAATCAAGAGTGGCGAGAACAGGCTATAACCGTGCACATTGACAGTCAGTATGTGAAAAATGGTATTACTTCTTGGATTCGTTCCTGGAAGAAAAATGGCTGGAAAAACTCAGAAAAACAACCGGTAAAAAATCGTGATTTGTGGGAAATCCTTGATGAATTAAATACAAAGTTGAATGTAAGCTGGAAGTGGGTAAAAGGTCATTCTGGCAACAAGTACAACGACTTGTGTGATTCTTTGGCCACCAAGGAAGCTGCAAAGTATAGTAGATAAATCCTTTAAAATGGAAAAGCCAGCATCAAGATGGAGTGAACTTCATATGAAGCCTGCTTCATCAAGGTGCTGGCTTTTGTTTTATTGTAGGCCCTGCCTGACTTTTAATTACTGAGAGTCAGGTCTGACTTTTAATTACTGTGAGTCAGGGCTGATTCTTAATTACTGAGAATCAGCGAGAAGGTTTGCTTCACCTACAAACTGGTTGATCTTGTCTTCTGCTACCAAGCGGGCAATAGTTGCATTGATGGCAGCTACAAGGTCTGCACTGTTCTTCTTAACAGCAACAGCGGAACCACCCTCGTTGTCCAAGAAGGAGTAGGAAGCCAGAACCAAGTCAGGATTGCGCTTTACGTAGGCATCGGCTACAGGAAGCTCTGCAATTACAGCTTCAATCTTGTTGTTCTTTACTTCCATAATCAAGTCGGGCAATGCTCCCAATTCCTTGATCTGGGGATGGTTTTCATCCAAGGCAGCTCCAGTTACACTCTTAATCTGTTCCTTGGCAATACCAACCTGAATTGCACCACGCTGGGCACCGATAACTACATCCTTGAGGGAAGCAGCATCTGCACCATACTTTGCTTCGTCAGCCACACGGATAACAGCACCATGTACAGCCTGATAGTAGATGTCGGAGAAATCCACGTTCTGGCGGCGCTCCTCGGTGGGAGTCATTCCAGAAATAACCATGTCTACGTTTCCAGACACGAGAGCAGCCAAAAGACCGTCAAAGCTCATGTCCTTGATTTCCAATTCAACGCCCAAATCCTTGGCAATTTCCTTTGCCAACTCAATGTCAAATCCAACGATGGTGTCCTTTCCATCAATCAAGGCATGGAATTCGTAGGGAGGGTAGTCGGCAGAAGTTCCCAGGATAATCTTTCCTGATGCCTTGATTTTTTCCAATGAGGATGCAGCCTGTGAATCTTTTGCTCCACCAGCCACAACAGGGAAAAGTACCATAAGGGTGGCGAGAATAGCCAATGTTCTTTTAAGCATTATAATGCCTCCAAAATATAAATATGAAGACAGTATACTGATATGGTGTTTCTTTGCAAAGTACAGGGGGAGGTGTTTTATATGAAGAAGATTTTCGAAACAGGTTTCTGAAAAGCTTTACATATATTCAAATGAAATCCATGAAAAAATTGGTGCTGGCAGGACAGTACAAGATTACGTTCCCCAGCTCCTCGGGATGTGGCTCGGGATTCAGACTCCCAGGATGATGTTCGTGAAAGAAACTTGACCACTTTCCATAATATAAGTAGAATATCTTCAAATATACTTCAAAGAATTAAGTGAGGTTACTGACATGAGAAGTGATAATGCAAAGAAAGGGATTGCAAGAGCCCCCCATCGCTCCTTGTTTAGAGCCATGGGATATACTGACGAGGAACTGGAACGCCCATTAGTTGGTGTGTGCTGTGCCCAGAACGAAATTATTCCCGGCCACATTTATTTGGATAAAATCGGCGAGGCCGTAAAGGCTGGAATCCGCATGGCTGGTGGAACTCCCATCGAATTTCCTGCCATCGGTGTCTGTGACGGAATCGCCATGGGACACGAGGGAATGCGCTATTCCTTGGTAACACGAGAACTGATCGCCGACTCCATCGAGTGTGTTGCCCGTGGCCATCAGTTCGACGCCTTGGTGCTGATTCCCAACTGCGACAAGGTTGTTCCTGGTATGTTGATGGCCGCTGGTCGCCTGGACTTGCCCACTGTACTCGTTTCCGGTGGCCCCATGATGCCTGGAAAATTGCCTGGTGCCGACTGCTGTCATGAAGGAAACCCCTATGGTGGCCGCCACTTGAGTCTTTCCGATATGTTTGAGGCCGTTGGTGCTGTTACTGCTGGAAAAATCACTGAGGAACAGCTGTGTGAGCTGGAGCATAATGCCTGTCCTGGCTGCGGTTCTTGCTCTGGTATGTTTACCGCCAACAGCATGAACTGTGTTACCGAGGTTTTGGGAATGGGCTTGCCTGGCAACGGAACCATTCCTGCTATTTCTGGTGCCCGCATCGCCTTGGCCAAACACGCTGGTATGGCTGTTATGAAGATGCTGGAAAAAGGCATTACTGCCCGCCAAATCATGAACCAAAAGGCCTTTGAAAATGCCCTTGCTGCCGACATGGCTCTTGGTTGTAGCTCCAACACTGTGCTGCACCTTCCTGCCATTGCCCACGAGGCTGGAGTCAAGATGGACCTCCACCTCATCAACGAGATTTCTGAAAAGACACCTAATCTTTGCCACTTAGCTCCTGCTGGTCACAGCTTTATGAGCGACTTGGACGAAGCTGGTGGTGTTTCCGCTGTTTTGGCAGAGCTGGCTAAGAAGAATCTGATTCACACTGACTTAATGACTGTTACAGGAAAGACTGTGGGGGAGAACATTGCAGGTGTTCGCAATAGAAATACTGAGGTGTTGCGCCCTATTGAAAATCCTTATTCAACCTCTGGTGGAATTGCCATCCTCTTTGGAAACATAGCTCCTCGTGGAACCGTTGTAAAGCGATCCGCCTGTGCCCCAGAGCTTATGAACCACACTGGTCCTGCCCGTGTCTTTAACTCCGAGGAAGAATGCTTCCAGGCAGTGCAGGAACGGAAAATCAACAAGGGAGACGTAGTAGTTGTTCGCTACGAAGGCCCAAAGGGTGGCCCCGGTATGCGTGAAATGCTTTCTGTTACCGCCGCCTTGGCAGGACAGGGGATGGACAAGGATGTGGCCCTCATTACTGACGGTCGCTTCTCTGGTGCAACTCGTGGTGCCTCTCTTGGACACTGTTCTCCTGAAGCTGCTGACGGTGGTCCCATCGCCTTAGTTCAGGAAGGTGACATGATTACCTTGGATATCAACAATTACAAGATTACCTTGGAGGTTTCTGATGAAGAGCTGGCCGCTCGTCGTGCTGCTTGGGTTTGTCCTCCTCCCAAGGTAACGGATGGCTATCTTGCTCGCTATGCTAAACTTGTTTCCTCCGCTGACCAAGGAGCTATATTGCAATGAAATACACAGGTGCCAGAATCGTCATAGAATGTCTGGTGGAGCAGGGTGTAGACATGGTTTTTGGCTACCCCGGCGGTGCCATCTTGAATGTCTACGACGAGCTGTACAAAAATAGTGATCGAATCCGACACATCCTCACCGCCCACGAGCAGGGGGCTGCCCATGCTGCCGATGGGTACAGTCGTTCCACAGGAAAGGTGGGTGTGGTGATGGCTACCAGTGGACCTGGTGCCACAAACCTAGTAACAGGTATCGCCACCGCCTACATGGACTCCATTCCCATGGTGGCCATTACCTGCAACGTTACCACACCTCTTTTAGGTAAGGATAGCTTTCAGGAAATCGATATTACTGGTATCACCATGCCAGTAACAAAGCATAATTATATTGTTCGTAGTGTAAATGAACTGGCAGACACCATTCGAGAAGCATTCTTGGTGGCTCAAAATGGTCGTCCCGGTCCTGTTTTGGTGGATATTCCCAAGGATATTACTGCCGCTACTGCTGAATACAATCCTCCTTCAGTGGACTTGCTTTGCGAGGATCACACCTCCTTGGCAAGAGCCAGCATTCGTCGTGTTACAAAAATTATGTCCCCCTCAGATCAAGAGGTACAGGATATTGCTGCTGTTATCAATGAATCCCAGCGCCCCTTCCTCTATGTTGGTGGAGGTGTGGTTATCGACAATGCCTGTCAGGAACTCATGACTTTAGCTGAACGGCGGAATATTCCTGTGGCCACTAGTCTCATGGGCAAATCAGCCTTTCCTTCTCGACATCCTTTGTGCTGTGGCATGATTGGAATGCACGGAACAAAGGCTGCCAACATGGGAGCCAACAAGTCCGACTTGGTGATTGCCATTGGAGCTCGCTTCTCTGACCGAGTAATTTCCGACTCCACCAAATTTGCCCGCAACAGCAAGATTCTCCACATCGACATTGATCCTGCTGAAATCAACAAGAATATTGCCACCCACTATTCCTTGGTGGGTTCTGTGAAGGAATTGCTTACTCGTCTCCTTCCCTTGATTGAAGCGCGTGCTGAATCTGGCTGGAACCAAGAGATTGCCCAGTGGAAGCAGCATATTCCTGCCATGTATTCTAAGAAAACAAGCCTTCATCCCAAGTTTGCCTTTGAATACATCCACGAAAAACTGGGGGATGACACCATCATCACCACGGAAGTTGGCCAGCATCAAATGTGGGCTGCTCAGTTCTATCCCTTCTCTAAGCCACGAACCTTCCTTACTAGTGGTGGCCTAGGAACTATGGGCTACGGAACGGGAGCTGCCATCGGTGCTCAGCTAGCCAATCCCCATCGCCGAGTAGTGCATATTGCTGGTGACGGTTCCTTCCGCATGAATTGTAACGAGCTTGCTACCATTAGCCACTACCAGGTTCCTGTCATCATTGTTTTGGTAAATAACGGAACCTTGGGCATGGTGCGTCAGTGGCAAAACTTGTTCTATGACAAGCGGTATTCGGAAACCACATTGGATTTTGGTCCTGACTTTGTGCTGTTGGCTCAAGCTTACGGTATTGTGGGAGAACGTGCCACTAATGAAGAAGAATTCAAGGCAGCCTTTGACCGAGCGGTAGAATCTGGTAAGGCTGCTATTATTGACTGTTCCATGAGCATTGACGAAATGGTTCTGCCCATGGTTCCCGCCGGCAAGCCCATTGACGAGCTTTTGCTGGACGTTTAATTTTACGGAGAAATATTATGATTGAAAGAAATCCCGCTTTTGATAACCTTGCTGCCGGCTACCTCTTCCCAGAAATTGGTAAGCGTCGTCGTGCCTATGCTGCAGCCCACCCCGAAGCCAAAATTATTAGTCTTGGTATCGGAAACACTACAGAGCCTTTGACTCCCCACATTGCAGCCGCCATGGCAGACTATGCCAAGGGCTTAGGTACTGTGGCTGGATACAGTGGCTATGGTGACGACAGCGCAGGTGAGCCTCCATTGCGAGAAAAAATCGCTTCTGTACTGTACGATGGCATTATCGAAGCAGATGAAGTTTTTGTTTCAGATGGTGCCAAGTGTGACGTAGGTCGCATTCAGCAGCTTTTTGGTGCTAATATATCTGTAGCAGTACAGGATCCAGCCTACCCAGTGTATGTGGATGGCTCTGTTATGGTGGGAGCTGCAGGAAAAACACCCGCCACTGCCGCTGGATATCAGGACATTGTATACATGCCCTGTCTGCCTGAAAACAACTTCTTCCCAGATTTATCTGTGGTTAAGCCCAATAGCCTCATCTATTTCTGCTCCCCAAATAATCCCACGGGAGCAGTGGCCACCAAGGAACAGCTTCAGCAGCTGGTGGACTTTGCCAAGAAAAATGGCTGCATCATCATTTTTGACTCAGCTTACTCAGCCTTTATCCGGGACGAAAATCTTCCTAAGACAATCTTCCAGATTGAAGGAGCCAAGGAATGTTCTATCGAAATCAACTCCTTCTCCAAGCCTGCTGGTTTTACTGGTGTTCGTCTTGGCTGGAGCATCGTGCCCAAGGCTCTCAAGTTTGCTGATGGAACTCCCGTTCAGGCTCTGTGGTCACGGCTTATTAACACCTTCTTTAACGGTGCATCAAATATCGCTCAAGCTGGTGGTCTTGCTGCCTTGGACCCAGAAGGTGTACAAGAAATGCGTCAGCTCACTGACTTTTATCTTGAAAATGCAGCCCTCATCAAAAAGGCTTTGGAAGGAGAAAACTTTCGTGCCGCTGGTGTAGAGGTTTACGGTCAGGGAAATGCTCCCTACCTTTGGGTTCGCTTCCCTGGAAAGAAAAGCTGGGACATGTTCGACAAGATTCTTGATGAGTGTCACGTGGTAACTACCCCAGGTTCTGGCTTTGGACCTGCAGGAGAAAGCTTTATTCGCTTTAGCTCCTTTGGTCACAGAGAAGCAGTGGAAAAAGCTTGTCGTCGCTTGGCAAACTTAAAGCTCTAGTCCTAGAGACTGTTTAAAACGAAAGCCCCCAGATATTTTCTGGGGGCTTTCGTTTATTTTCTTTTTGTTTGGTCTCTCGAAACGTTTTCTTAAAAACTAAATCGAGCACCCAAAACAATTTCGTATGGAGTTGAACTGCTGTTTTTTAGGGAAAAAATTCCAACTTTGGTTTTAACAAAATAGTTTCCGTATTTACCTGCATAGACACTCAAACCTCCTGTCACAGAAGCCGTCAATTCAAAGCCTGTATCAATGGTTAAAAAATCTATTCCAGTTCCAACTATTACACCTATGGGAATTCCCTTTTCAAAGGCTTCTGCTTGTAAAATCAGTGTATTAACAAAATCATTTACAGCAATCCCTTTTCTTATTTTATAGCCAAAGTCTGCATTAACATTTTCCGAATTGTAAAAAAAATCCGTTTTTACGTTAAAATCATGTAATACACCTAAATTTTCATGGGTAAATGTCAACAAGCCTGATGTTGCCCAAGAAAGATTTTTTGTTATTTGCCAATCCAAAAGCATTCCCACTCCTGGAGAAATAGGAATTTGCGGATTGTTGGTAACTTCCAGTGCAAATCCTCCTCCAAAGGAAATTGGAGAAAACTTGGCTACACCTAGAATCTGAATATCATATTCTTTTGCAGTAAGATAATCCGTTTGAACACGCATTGCAAGTTTAGGAATGATATATTCTTCTGCAAAAAAGGAAAAGCCCACTGCTGGACTTCCTCCATAGGTATCTACATGGAGACTTCCTGATAAATCAAACGCATAGAGAGAAAATGTCCAGATGTAAATAGCAAGCACCGTAATGATAATTTTTTTCATAACTTTGTTTTGTATCCAAGGGAAAATTTAATTGAAGTATGCATTTTTTCAAATTCCATAAAATTAATGGAAAAACGACTTGTGAATATGCCTTCAAAAAATGGTATTTCAATGAAAGGTGAAATTCTAAAAGATATATTATCACTGGAAACATTGTTAATTTCAGATAAAGCAATATTTTGCGTAGAAATAGTAAGATGGGCTCCTGTAGTTAACGTCAAGGGACCTGCATATATATTGTTTGCAAAAACCGCTAGATTGGCTCCCAATGAACCAGAGAGATAAAACATATCTTGGATAGTGTCTTTGGGAATGTTAAACAGAGTAAAGTGGAAATTCATGAATTCTGCTTTGAATCTGGGCTCAATCCAAAAATATAAATCTGATAAGCTTAATGACTTTTGATCTTCAAGGGGGTTGAGTATGACCTTGGTAATTCCAAACTGGAGAAATAAGGATGCTGTATGAGTATTTCCAATAGCTGTTGACAGTCCAGTGTGAAATTCAAGTCGTTGATTGAGGCTCATGCTTGCCTTTCCCTCATCTTTTTCGATAGGAAAACCAATTCCAGCACTAAAGTCGACAGTTATAAATGGAAAAACTCCTGCGAAGCGTAAATCCACATTGCCTCGTAAGGACTTGACTTCTTCTGTCACATCAAGTGATTGGGATTGACTCTCTCCGTCAGCTTGTTGAGTCTTTCTTTCTCCTGCATAGAAATACAGGCCAAATGCCTGAGATGTCTTCAATTTTAAAACGTAAGATGCTCCTAAATTGGAAAAAGGATAGATATTTGTATCTATTGTCCCTGCCAAATTTTCTGCAAGACGAGAAGCAAAGGGAAGAATACCAAAATGACGTCGTAAAAATACATCTGAACCGATGGATTCGTATTCGCCTGCAAATACTGAAACGTACCGTGTTACATGAGAACATGGAAAATGTGCTGTTACAGATAATTCATCAAGAGTGAATTGTGCCCCTACTGTATTAGTAAAAACGTCAGAAAAAAGATTTCCCGTATGAACTGTAGCTCCAGCTCGAAGCATTACAATATTGAATAAATCGAGCTGACCTGCAAAAAAAGTATCTGCTGCTAGCTGGACTTTATCCTCACCTTCTTTTGTTCCAATATTTCCTACTAATCCAGCAAAACCCGTAAAATGAATTTGCCCAAAAGTTGTTGAAACAAAAAGGAAAAAAATCAATACACTTGCAACTAAACTTTTCGGTGCAAAAATCTTGTTAGTATTCATGGCTCCTGTCTCCAAGAATAAATATTTTATAAATTATCGTCATAAATACTAAAATCTTGAATTTGCCTATGTTTTTGAGAAACTTGATTTATGGTGCAGGGGAAATCTCTAAAAAAATAAGTTCTGACAAATATTCCTCTTGACTTATATTATTTTGCGTATAAAATAATGAGTATGAGTGACTATCTTGATATTAATAACGAGGAACTGCTCAAGGATTTTTTTAGTGAGGCTGAACAACAAGTTGAGAATCTCGAAAGTAATATCCTTGTCATAGAAAACGACCCATCCAATCGAGAAGCGATCGATGAAATTTTCCGTGCGGCTCATACATTAAAAGGTGGATCCGCTACAGTAGAAATGACAGAATTGTCTGGATTTACCCACGTGGTAGAAGATTTGCTTGATGAAATTCGTTCTGATCGAGTTGATGTAACTGGACCTGTTGTAGATGTTCTGCTTTCCTCCATCGATGTGATTAAAGCTATGTTGGAAGCCCGTCAAGATGGTAGCATTTATGATGCTGATGTAGAGCCAATTAAGAATACTTTGAAGTCATTCATCCCTGCTAAAGAGGGTAAGGCTAGTAAAAAGCCTGTGGCTGCACCAGTGGCACCAGTTCAACCTGTGGTAAGTGCACCTGTGGCTGTAGCTCCTTCTTCTATTCCTTCTCCTGCTCAGGGCCTTTCTGAATATGAGTTGCTGGAACTTAAGGAAGCTTGCGAAGGTAAGCAGAAACTTTGGGGTGTTACTGTCATGTTTGACGAAGATAACTTGATGAATTCTGTTGGAGGAATTCAAGTTTTTGCTGCCCTTAAGGCTCGTGGCCTCATTCTAAAAACTATCCCGGATTTTGATGCCCTATATTCAGATGAATTCCATCCAAAGGTTGTATATTTTGTAGCCACTACTGCTACTGCCGATGAATTGGAAGATGTGGCTTTTATTCCTGATGTTACTCTTTGTACTGATGCCCAGTGTTTAGATGGTAGTTCTGGAGATATTCATCCAGAAGTTCCTGCTCCTGAACCTGTGATGGCTCCTGTACAACCTGTCGTTGAAAAAGTTGTAGAGTCTACACCTGTTGTAGAGGAAGTCGCTCCTGTACAAGTGGTAGAGAAAACTATTGACATTGCTGCTGAGAAAAAAACTGTTGCTCCTAAGGGGGATGCAAGTAAAAAGTCATCTCAAAATCACAACAATGCTGGTAGTGTATTGCGAGTTGATGCAAAACGCATTGATTATCTTTTGAACCTTGTTAGTGAAACCGTAATTACCAAGGCTGCTTTTAACCAGATTTCTACTCAGGTGGGAGATTTGTTAGCTCAATTCCAGACAGTTGGTTCTGGTTACAAAGATAAGGTTCATGCCTTGTTTGAGCAAATGCCTCGTTTCCTTGAAGAAATTCAGAATGGTGCTTCTGTTAAGGATATTAGAACGGCCATCAATGATGAATTTGGTGATTTGTTCTCTGTATTTGATCCATTTGAAGCAAACTTCAAATCTGTTACTACAAAATTCCGTTCTTCAACTCAGAACTTAGGGCGTATTGCTGGTGAGTTGCAGGAAGGTGTAATGAAAATCCGAATGGTACCCATCAGTCAGATTTTCTCTCGTTTCCCTCGTGTTGTTCGTGACTTAAGCCGTGATTTGAATAAGAAGATTAATCTTGTAATCGAGGGTGAAGACACTGAATTGGATAAGTCTGTTACAGAAGACTTGTTGGATCCAATTATGCACTGTGTACGTAACTCCTTGGATCATGGTATCGAACGACCTGCAGATCGTGCTGAAGCTGGTAAGCCAGAAGAAGGTACCTTGCTTCTTAAGGCAAGTAATGAAGGTAACTTAATTGTTATTGATATTGCCGATGATGGTGCTGGTATTGATGTAAATAAGGTTCGTCAAAAGGCCATTGATCGTGGACTTATCCATCCGAATAAGATTCTCAGTGACCAAGAAGCATATCAGTTGATTTTTGAACCTGGTTTCTCCACTGCTGATAAGATTTCAGCTGTATCTGGTCGAGGTGTTGGACTAGATGTTGTACGTGCCCAAATCGAAAAACTAAAGGGATCCGTTGTAGTAACTTCTGAGAGAGGTTGTGGAACAAAGTTTAGTATTCGTTTGCCTCTTACTTTGGCCATTATCCAAGGACTTTTGGTTCGTGTTGGGGACGAAGTTTATTCAATTCCAATTACATCTGTTATTGAAAGTCATCGTGTACGTCAGGATGAAATTAATACAATCGATAATTACGAAGTTTTGAATGTTCGTAACGAGGTTATCAGTATTTTACGTCTTGATCGCCTGTTCAATATCAAGCAAACTGAAGAAAAAGAACACTACTTTATTGTTATCGTTGGTAGTGCCGATAAGAAGATTGGTGTAATGGTTGATTCTCTCATTGGAGAAGAGGACGTTGTTATTAAGCCTTTGCGGGACCAATTTACAAAGTCTCCCGGTGTAGCTGGAGCATCCATCCTTGGTGATGGTTCTGTTTCCTTGATTATCGATGTAAGCCAGTTGCTTGAATTAGGTGTACGTCAAGAAATTGATGCCCGGGAAAAGCGGGAAGAGATTGGATTCTCGTTATAAGGGGAGTGTATGGAAACTATTGCAGATATCAAAGAAGCTTTGTTACAGAATTCTGAATCTACTGGAGAGGAACAAAAAGATAGAATTTCCACAGTGGATTTTAAAATGGTTACCTTTTCCCTTGCTGGTAAAGATTATGCCATAGACATCATGAAAGTAAAAGAAATTGCAAAGGCAGGACATTTTACTTATGTGCCTAATACAATGCCATTTGTATTAGGTGTGCATAACCTTCGTGGTGATATTATTTCAATTATTGATCTTCGTCGTTTCTTTAATATTGAGGTTCCTACTCGTTCTAAGGATTCCTTGGAAAGCATGTTGGTAGTTAATGTTGGAGATCAGCTTTTTGGTGTAGTTGTAGATGTTATTGATAAGGTAGTAGGAATTCAGAAGAGTTCTATTCAACCTCCTCATCCTCTTTTTGGTGACATTAATATCAAATACATCTACGGTGTAGTGGAAAGTCATGATCGATTGTATGTTCTGCTTGATGTAGATAGAATTTTTGGGGTTAGAACCCCTGCTCCTAGCTTGGCAGAAAAAGTGCAGATTGTAGAGCAAGAATATGTTGATGCGGCTCCTGCTCAGGTAGCTACTTCAACTGCAGCTCCTGTGGTTAATGTCCAGGCTCAAGTTGCCCAACCGAAAGTTGATGTTTCTGTCGAAAAGGATTCTGATTACACATTCATTGTGGATAGTTTGCAGAAACTGAAAGGATTTTATGTTACCTCTGTGAATGAAATCTGGACAAAGAGACGTTATGAAGAGTGGATTGGTCAACGTGGGCGTGATAATTCTCAATTAGTGAATGCCCAAGAAGCAGATGCTTTCTTGTCTTCATTTTATTCTTCTAATACTGGTGCTTTCTGGCCTAAAGAATATGCAGAAAATATCTATAAAGCCTTGCCTGAAAACAATTCTAAGCAGATTTGTGTTTGGAATCCTGGTTGTGGTAAGGGATATGAAGCATATTCTTTGGCATGTGTACTTCGTAAAAAATATCCCGATGCACGTATCAAGATATATGCGCAGGATGTTGATTTATTGAGTATATCAAATGCTCCTTTGTTAGTAGTACCTCCTGAGGTGGCTAATAGTTGGTATGCTCCTTTTGTAGTGCAATCTGTATCTGGATCATATTCCTTTAAGCCTGAAATTAAGGAAATGGTGCTATTTGAGTATCATGATTGTATGCATACTAATAATATGCCTGCAATTGATATGATTTTCTCTAGAGACCTTATTTCTTTCTTAAAGCCCGATATTCAAGCTGCTTTGTTAGAAGATTTTGACGAAAAACTTAAGAGTAATGGAAAGATTATTCTGGGAGAGAATGAGAGTTTGGCCTATCTTTCTAATTGGTCAGAAACATTAGTAGGTTCTGTCGTTGTATACGGCAAACAATAAATAATTATGAGGTAAGGGGATTTTTATGAGAGTTGAGTATATCAATCCGTTTGTAGAAACGGCTTATAGTATACTAAAGGAAGTTCTGCAGGGAGAAGTCCGACGTGGAGACTTGTATTTGAAGTCTACCTCAATGCCTGTAATGGGCGTTGCTGCCTTGGTTGGTCTGGCTGGTGACGTAGAAGGCCGTGTTCTTTTTGATATGTCCATGGAAACTGCATTGAAGATTGCTTCTCGCATGAACATGGAGGAGTTGCCTGTTTTTGACGAATTGGCTAAAGCTACCATCACCGAATTGGCAAACTTGATTACTGCACAGGCTGTTACAAAATTGCACGAACTTGGATTTAAGTTTGACTTGACACCTCCTGCTCTTTTTACCGGAGAAAAGATGGAGATTTCAGATCATGAAGTAGAAGCTTTGATTGTTCCCATGATTACAGAACAGGGAAAAGTTGAAGTAAACGTAGCTATTCGAGAAAGGATGTAAAGGAGAAAATATGAAAACGAAGCAAGATTTTCCTTCAATTAACGAGAGACCACCTGAGGGTGTTCGCGTTGACGGAACAAAAGTAAAGGTTCTTGTTGTAGATGATTCTATGTTCGTTGCAAAACAGCTCGGTCAGATTTTGTCCAGTGAAGGATATGAGGTTGTGGCTACAGCTGGTGACGGTAAAGAAGGTGTTGATAAATACAAGGAATTGTATCCTAATGTAGATGTCGTAACAATGGATATTACAATGCCTCGTATGGATGGTATTACTGCTCTTGAGCAGATTATGTCTTTTGACAAGGATGCTAAAGTTGTAATGGTAAGTGCTTTGGGTAAAGAGGAGTTGGTGAAGAAGTCTCTTATGCTTGGAGCAAAGAACTATATCGTTAAACCTTTGGACAGAAAAAAGGTTTTGGAGCGTATCGGAGCTTCTATTAAATAGTTTGTAAGCTAAAAACCGCATCATCACGATGCGGTTTTTCTTTAAATAATTTTACTAAATAAAAAAAAAGACAGTTGTTATTCAACTGTCTTTTGGGCGATACTGGAATCGAACCAGTGACCCCAAGCGTGTCATGCTTGTACTCTAACCAACTGAGCTAATCGCCCCAAATATGTTGGATATTAGAACATAAAAACTTTTTTAGGTCAAGAGCTGTAAGAAAAATACAGAGGTATTTGTTTAGTGGAGTGTGAAAATGAATGTGCTGTTTTTAGCAAAAGATCCTTTGTTTTATATTGAATATGCAGCACGATTAGAAAATAATGGTATTCCCTTTTGGACGGCTCATACCACGAATGATTTTCATGTGATGGTTGATCGAATGACCTTTGATGTGGTTTTTGCTGATTATAATTTTATGGATTTTTCCAAATTCGATGTTTATAAGCATATTAAATCTAAAGCAGGCAAATTTGTTTTTCTCTTCCTAAATGAACCAAATCAAGAAAATAATTTATTTGTCCATTGGGAAGATAAGATAACGGAACATTGTTCTGATTTATGGTCAAAAGAGTTGGAAAGGGTGTTACGTCTTGTTGCAAATCAACCATTTGTAGGAGAGTATCTTTTAGAATCTGAAAAAGTAGAAAATTTGTTTGGCCAAACAGACAGTGAAAAACAAAATCCCTTTAAAATGATAAATACACCTATAATAAGTGATGTTCCTGATGAAGATAAAAATTATGAAATTGTATTAGAAGATAAACAGGATGAAATTATTGATACTGAGTACCGTTATGAAGAGGAAAATAGTGAAGAAAAAAAATTGATTGAGGATTTCTTAAAAATCAAAAAAAATTATAATTTGTCGTTTTATGATTTTTTACTTTTAAATTTATTGAGAAGAAAAAAGAATGCGATGGTTTCTTTATACGAGATGGCTGAGCTCTTGGGTGTACAACCAGATGAAAAAAAT
>JAZQSR010000167.1:0-11330 GCA_045630225.1 Treponema sp.
GTTCATGTGTTTCTAAAAAGTCTTGAGATTTTTGGCTTTAAATCATTTGTTGATCGTACAAAAATAGAATTTTCCGATGGAATTACAGCCTTGGTGGGACCCAATGGTTGCGGAAAAAGCAATGTTGTGGATGCAGTAAAATGGGTTTTAGGTGAGCAGAGCTCAAAAAATATGCGTGCCGAAAAGATGGAAGACATTATTTTCAACGGTACGGAAACCCGAAAAGCCTTGAATGTGGCAGAAGTAACTCTTACCATTGCCAACGAAAAGATGCTGCTGCCCTTGGACATCAGTGAAATTACCATTAAACGTCGTCTCTATCGCTCAGGTGAAAGTGAGTATTACATCAACAATGCCCAGGTAAAACTGAAAGATATCCGTGAGCTTTTCTGGGATACTGGTGTTGGAAAGGCTGCCTATTCTGTAATGGAGCAGGGTAAGATTGATCAAATCCTTTCTAGCAAGCCAGAAGATCGCCGTTATCTCTTTGAAGAAGCTGCTGGTATTACAAAATTCAAGGTAAAGCGGGCCGAAGCAGAGCGAAAGCTGGAGCGAACGGAAGAAAATATGCGTCAGATTGAAGGCATTATGGGAGAGGTAAAGCGCTCCTATGATGTGCTAAAGGTACAGGCAGATAAGGCCATTGCTTGTCGTAGCCTCCGTGACGATATTTTTAACTTTGAGCTGGACATTCAGCTTCTACGTCTCAAGGGCTTTTTGGTGGATCAAGACCACAAAACAAAGGAAGTGGAAAAGGCTTCCCAGATACGAGAACGAGTAAGCCAGGAAATCAACGCCATTAATGCCTCCTTGTCTGAAAACATGGAAGAAGTAAATGCCATGGAAGGTCGCTTGGTGGAGCTGGAAAAACAAATCCACGGTCTTGCCATCGAAAAAAACGGCAAGGATCAACAGGCAAAGCAGCTGAACCAGCGTCAAGGTGAAATCAAGCAAAAACTTACCCAGCTAGAAGGTCGCCACTCCTTTTTAACAGAACAAATCGAGACCCTACAAGAAGATATTGATGAGCAAGAAGCAGGCCTTCATCTGCAGCGTCGTCGTATAGAAGAGGTTGGCAAGAATATCGCCTCCTTTGAGGAAAACATCAACCTTGCCAGTAGCCGCATTACAGAAAATGACCGTCAAGCCTCCCAACACGAAAAGACCATTCAAGAGCTGACACTGCAAGCCATAGATTTCCGCAAGGATTTGGAATCTATTACAGAAGACATCGTTACTGAGCTGGACTCCCGCCTAAAGGATGCAGGTTATTCTGCTGCTGCCTGTGCCAGTGCACGGGAACGGTTGGATGGGCTTTTAGGCAAGCTTATGGCCTTGGCCACTGGTCGAAAAAATATTTTCAGTGACTTTGCCGCCATCTCCAATCCTTCCTCCTCAGATGCAGGAAAATTCAGCAAAACAGGACTTGATTCCTTTACAGAGATTGAATCCTTGTTGCAGCAACTGAAGGAAGCCTTGGGGCAATATATTGACTCCACCCCACAATTTATCGATGATTTCCTTGCACCAGAAGGAATTATCACAAAGAAACGCTCCATCGACAGGGAAATTGTACAGATTCAGGATCGTCAAGAAGGATTGCGGGAAAGGATTTCTGAGCTTAAAAGCGAAAATGCCAGCTTGGTGGGTAAAATCGATGAATATCGAGCCACCTTGGAAGAGCTACGTATCCAAAAGGCCCAGATGCAGACCCACATTCAGTCTGCAGAAGATAAAATCAGGTTGTTGCGCCGTAACCTTGCCTCGGAAGAAGCTGCCTTGCGGGAAGTGAACAATGAATTGTTTGCCGAAAAGGACAGATTCGAGGACATTCACCAGCAGCTTTTGGAGCTGGAAGGTGAGATTGTCTCCATCGAGCGGAAGGGTATTGCCATGACTTCCGAGTTGCAGTCTCTGGAGCAGGAAATCTCCACACGCAATAGCGACGTTTCTGGTAAGAAAGAAGAGATTCAGAAAAAGACTGCCGAATTGTCAAAAAGCCAGGCATTGGTAGAAAAATATAGCCTTGACTTGGCCACCATCGAAACAGATATTCGCAACGTAAAGGAAAATTTCCGAGATAACCATTCCCGTGACTTGATGGAATTCGAGGAGCGAATGTACACTATTACCGTTCCCACCGCAGAATTACGGGAAAAGTTGGCAAAGGCCCGACAAGCCATGAAGGACTTGGGTAACGTAAACCTTTCTGCCCCAGAAGAATTTGCTGAGACAAAGGAGCGTTACGACTTCCTTTCTGGCCAGATTGCAGACTTGCAGAAGGCAAAGGATGACTTGCAGCGTATTACCGAAGAGATCCGTGCTGAATCCACGGAGCTTTTCCTCGATACCTACAACAAGATCAAGAAGAACTTCCACAACATGTTCCGCCGTCTCTTTGGTGGTGGTAGGGCAGAGTTACGGCTAGTTAACCCTCAGAATGTGCTTGAGTCAGGTATCGATATCTTTGCCCAGCCTCCTGGAAAAAAGTTGGAGAACATCGCCCTTTTATCCGGTGGAGAAAAGACCATGACGGCGGTGGCCCTGCTTTTTGCCACCTATATGGTTCGTCCCTCTCCCTTCTGTCTTTTGGACGAGATTGATGCCGCCTTGGACGAGCAGAACGTATTGCGATTTATCCACACCCTCCGGGATTTTGCCAATGTAAGCCAGTACATTGTTATCACCCACAACAAAAAGACTGTTTCCGGTGCTGGAACCATGTTGGGTGTTACCATGGAGGAATCTGGTGTCAGCAAGGTTATTACCATCAGGCTGGAAAATGAAGGTGCAGGTGGTGGTGCCACATTGCCAGATATGGAACCCTTTGAAGAGGAAGAAGTGGAGCTCAATGAGGATGTGTATATTCCGCCTCATCCACCAAAACGAAATAAATCTGTAGTTTCTGGAGATAATCAAAATGAATCGAATTGATATTCCAAAATTTGCAAAGATTAGTATACTCATTCTACTAGCTTTTTTCCTTATTGCTGTTATAATTATCACAGTGGGAGAAAGCAATCTATTCAACAAGAAAAAGTTTTCCTTTGATGAAAATTTTATTCTTCACCAGCCTCTTGTAGCACCAGAGCCTCCGTCTATACCAGATGAATACTACCTTGTGCGGCCAAAGGACTACACTTGGACAGAACAAGATATTGACAGATGGTTCTCACCTCCTGATCAGCAGCTGTTGGATTCCCTCCATACAGCCAATGACGAACTTATTTCTAATATATTGGAGGCAGCTCCTTGAAGCGATGGCTATTCCTGATTATTTTCTGCCTGTGTTGGCTTATGTTCTCATGTTCTTCTACTCCTCCTGCCGAAGAATCCCTTCCAGAAGAGGTGATTCAAGAATCAGTTACTGAAAAACAAGTTTTTGAAAAACAAGTTTTTGACACTGACTTTGAAGAAGAGTCGACAGAGAATACAGAATCTGTAAACCCTTCCTTGGAAAATACACCTGCTGAAGATGAGCTTCTTTCTTCTGTAGATATCAATCAAGAAGTCCCTCCACAGGATGATTTTCAAGATTATCTTCAAGAAATTGAAATTGTAGATTTGCTCCAAGAGGATGCTCTTCCCTCTAACACGGAACAAGAAGATGCAGCTATAATTGTAGATTTTGAGCCTGTTTCTGATGATGAGGAAGAAGGTGCTTTAATTGTTGAAATTCCTAGTTTACAGAATGAAGAAGTTCCTTTGCCAGAAGAAGCTGCTGCTGTAGCCCAAGAAGATGTGGCCTTGGTGGTGGAAACGGTAGAAACTGAAGCCCCTGAAGAAGAGCCTATTCCTGCTGAAACGGAAGGAGAAGAAGTACCTGTTCTTGCTGAAACAGAGCTTGCACAAGATGCTGTTCCCGTTGAATTAGATTCCACTGTTGCACTGGAACAAGAAGATGACAGTATTCCAGAGGAAATCAACGAAACACAGGGAGTCCTTGAGGATATAGTGGTTCCTTCTCGGTCAGTTGTCATGGATAACAATCAGTATCTTGATATACGGTATCCAGGATCAGGTTGGGTGTACCTTGGAGAGGTCACTGAAGATGGCTCTTCCATAGAGGAACAAAATCTTACCTATTTTGGTCGTCGAAGAACAAGTGAAGATACCTCATTCACAATGAAAGCATCCAAACCAGGTACAACTATTCTCCATTTTTACAAGCAAGATATATTAACTGCCACCTTTATTGATGATTATTTGGAAGTTACCATAACTGAAGCTATTGCACAGAATGGTTTCCGAGTAATTGCTCCCAGTTATGAATCAATTGTGCCAGGGTATCAAGATATTATTCCTCAGCCAAAGGATTTTGCTGTGGCAGAAGTTCCTGCTACTGAGTCCACTTCCGATAAAGAGCAAGATGAGCTTGTGAATGAACCTCTTGCAGAAGTTGAATCACCATCAGTAGTTCCAGCTCCGGAAGTAGCTACACCCTCTGTTGTTACAATGCCAGAAGTAGCTACACCCTCTGTTGTTACAATGCCAGAAGTAGCTTCAAGTGCTCCTTCTGTTACAGAAACTGAGGCTCCCGTTGTTACCAGTACTACACCAGTACCAATAACATCTACCCCAGCACCAGCAGTAAGTACCCCAGTACCAGAAGTAGCTACAGCTCCAAAAGTAGCTACACCCTCTGTTGTTACAATGTCAGAAGTAGCTTCAAGTGCTCCTTCTGTTACAGAAACTGAGGCTCCCGTTGTTGCCAATACTACACCAGTACCAACAACCTCCACTCCAGCACCAGCAGTAAGTACCCCAGTACCAGAAGTAGCCGTAGCTCCAGAAGTAGCTGCAACTCCCTCTGTTGTTACAAATCCTGTAGCAGCACCAAGTGTCGCTCCTGCCGTAGAAGCTGAAACTCCTGTTGTTGCCCGGACTACACCAGTACCAACAACCTCTACTCCAGCACCAGTAGTAAGTACCCCAGTGCCGTCAGTAGCCACTGTTCCAGTAGTAGCTGAAATACCAGAAGTAGCTCCAAGTGTCGCTCCTGTTACAGAAGCTGAGGCTCCCATTGTTGCCCGGACTACACCAGTACCAACAACATCTCCTCGAACTGCTACTACAACAACTGCACCTGTAATCGTGCCACCACAGACACCATCCCAGAATGCCGTAGCAAGGAGTTCATCTGCTCAAGTTTCTTCTCTACAGCAAGAAGTGTATGAGCCAGAGCCTGTTTCTAGCATCCTGCCTCAGGATAATTATAATCCAGAAACAGGTTTATCCATGGAAGAGCTTGATTTACCCTGGGTAAATGAAGAGTTGGATGCATCTGATGAACTTGTACAAGAAGCTGTAAGTACTGAAAATCAGCAGGCCCAAGATGCTCTTTTATCTCAGGCTCAAGATTATTTTTATGAAGAGGATTATCCTGCAGCCTTAGCTTCATTAGATGAGTTCTTTGAAATTGCTGTGAATGATTTTGATGCCGCATACTATCTTAAAGGCCAAATACTTGAATCTAAGTCTCCTATTAAGAATGTTAAGGAAGCTCAAAAGGCATACAAGCAGGTAATTGACTCTTATCCCCAAAGTCCCTTTTGGGAGCGGTCAAAGAATCGATATACCTATCTCAGTAGGTTTTACTTCGATATTCGCTAAAGGGGAGCCAATCCATAGGTCTATACAACAACACCCCAAAGGTACTGCCTTAGGGGTGTTGTTTAATTGGTTTATTGTTGTAGTTTAACTTTATTTCTGATTTTCTTCAGCTTCACTTTTTCTTAAATAGATGGGCCCTTGGTATGGGGCTAGATTCTCCGTTGCCTTGCTTCCCAAACTGAACAATGCATCAGTAATAGATGTAGTCAAATGGGGGAATCTACTAACTTGTAGGCTTGGGTTACAATTTTTAAGAGCATTAAGCAATGCTTCACTGTCAGGGCCAACAATCAGCACATTGTCCTCATTTGTGAGGTGGCGGATTATTTCTTCTACTCCAATATCTAAGCTTTCACTTATTTCATTTCCCTGAAAGAAAATCTGCACGTAAAACCGATCTTTTTTAGCATCTATTGCAGAAATTACCTTTCCTGGCCATGAACGATAGGGTTCAGCCTGGGCTTTGAGGGTTGGGATAGAATATACTGGACAGCCTGTAGAAAGCTGCAATCCCTTAGCTGCTGCAAAACCAAGGCGCAAACCAGTAAAGGAGCCAGGGCCACCACTTAAAGCGATAAAATCAAGTTGTGACGCCTCTAGTTCCACCTGTTCTAGAACATATTCAATGGCGGGAATAAGCTTTTCTGATTGACGCATGCCAATATCAAGGGTAACGGCGGCTTTTTTTTGCTGATTACAAGCAGCCAAACTAATACATGTTACAGCACTGTCTATTGCGAGAGCTTTCATACATCAATTTCTCCGTAGGGCCAATTTTCAAGATAAATATTTCTGCCTCCATCTTCACGTACCTCTAGTCGCAAGGTGATGGTAGAAGCTGGCAATTCATCTTTTACTCGTTCGCTCCATTCAATAATGCTAATTCCCTCTCCATACATCAAGTCTTCTACTCCCAAATTAATAAATTCTTCGGAAGAATCTAAACGATAAACGTCCATGTGGTAGAGAGGATAGGTACCTTCGTATTCTGAAATGAGGGTAAAGGTTGGGCTAGTAATGGTTTCTTCTATACCCAAGGCCTCTGCAATTCCCTTTGTAATAGTTGTCTTTCCTGCAGCAAGATTACCTTCCATGGCAATAATTGATCCAGGCTGTAATTTAGAACCAATTTTCTTACCTAAAAGTATTGTTTCATCAGCAGAATGAGTTACAAAGGTCATAGAGGAAGAACTCCCAGCTGGTCAATATTCAAGATATACTCTCTCAAGGCTTTTTTTATTGGCAGAAAGGGGTAGTTGATTCGACTGGGATCAAAATCAATGTCTAATTGCTTATCTCCAAGGGGCCCTGTTTCGATGGTGAAGTCGATGGGAATTTTTTCTACACAGTTTGGCAACTCTATTTCTACTTCAGCAGTATAGTGCCTGCGATAGTATATTACACCCTCATTCTTCTTAACATTGTTCAATTTTAATATCTGCATTTATCCGCTCCAAATAGGGTAATACTACTTATTCAATTGAGTTAATCATAGAAATAATTGACTCAATCCGTGGAGTAATTTCATATTCAGCAAGATCACCAAGCATTACAGAATCAGAATTCTTAAAGGCATCTTCAAAATCTGTAAGAATAGTCATAAAATCACCAAAGAAATCTTGGATAGAAACTCCATCCACATTCATGCTCTCAAATTTTTCTGGGAATAATGTTGAAAGAGCTGTTGCCTTACAAAAATAATCCACTGTGTCTGCTAACTTGGTGACTGTTTCTAAAGCTTTTTTATCTTGTCCATTCTGGAAGTGAACAGAAATTAGCTTCAAATCCTCAATAATTTCTTCAAAGTAGCTGGCAATTTCCTTAAAAGAAAGGAGTACATCACCCTCTGTAACGGTAGTTAATTCCAAAGTGCTAATGGATTCCACTGGTTTTTGCGTAAATTCCTCGAATTTATCAACGCTCACTTCCTGACCGTCAACGACAATATTTACCGTTGTAGCCTTGTTTTTAGCACACTCTGCTTCAAAAGACGTCAAAACATCACCCAAGTTCTTTTCTGAATCAAGGGTAACATCTGCTTCTTGCCCATTGATATATATTTTCATTCCTTACCCCCGTTTCCTCTATTTATTTCCACTAGATTTGTTAAAAGTATTATTTATAGACTGAGATTGAGAATCAAGACTGTTCAAAGTGGATTCCATTTGACTGTATTTTCGCTTTAATTCCTGCTCTTTAGCCTCAATTTGGGTTTCAAGTTTCTCAATTCGAGTTTCCGAACTGGCAATTCGTGTATCAATTCCTGAAATTTTTGAAGGAATTATTCCTCCAGATTGAACATAACTTTGCAGTCTTTTGTCCAGCTGAAAGGCAATACCACTGTCAATTACCATATCTCCGTCACTATCGTATCCAAAAATATTCTTTATTTCGATAAGATTGTTTTCCAAAGCCTTATCTAGTTCCTTCTCGTTTATTTCAAGATATCCTCGTAAACGGCTTGCAGAAAAACTAGAAAAATTGTCGGCACTAGTGGAGATACCCAAGTGGGAGAGCATGGAAATTTCAGAATTTTCTTCTACCACGTAGGGAGAAGACATGATTGTTTGCATGGCACTCTTTCCATTTTTAAGTGAAAAATCACTTTGAAAAAGTCCCAGCCATTCCTTGTATTTATCTGCCTCTTCTTCTGAAAGATATTCCAGTTCAGAAACAATTTCTTCCTTTGTTTGAGTTAACACATTGATTTCTGCCATGAGCTGATTATACGTACCTACAAAGGTAATAAGGGCTTCTTTTGCAGACTCTGTATCAGGTTTTATATCGATGGTGGCTGTTCTATCTGTCTTGTCTTTTACCCGCAAGGTTACATCAGGAACAATGTCGTCTATATCATTTGTGGGACGGGTAATGGTTATGCCCTCATACTTAATTTTTGCATCTTGGGCAACGCTAGCAGGATTTATGGGCTCAAAGCCTAAATCTGCATTCTTGTTGAAAGATTCAATAGTACTGAGGGTAAGCTCCTTACCTGTATTCCTGTTACGAATTACAATGGAGTCAATGTCAGGGTACTCTGATATTTCGACAGAAACCTTCTTGCTTCCGTCTTCATTTGTGTCTCCTGTCATATGGTCAATGGGAATTTCAGTGCCATCCCGCATTTTTATAGATACAACCTGATTATTGCTAATAGGTGTTAAGGGTGTTTTTGGGATATTGGGAGTATTTTTTGACAATGTAGTATCAGATTGAATGTTGTCAATGCGAATTCCCTTAAAATTGATTCCACCAGGCCCAGGTAAAACAGGCTCTTGAGAGGCTTCATTTAAGGCTGTTGTAATGTCTGCAACATCGGCTTGTGCAACAGAAAACTCTATGCGTTGGTTTGGGTCAGAAGCAATGTCACTCGGTATGTCTATGGAAAAACTTCCGCGAGGAGGTACAGTAATGGTACCATTATTGACAGTGACTCCCTCAGAAGAAAGAGCTGGCATACCGATTTGTTCTTCACCAGTAGAAATTGCAATGGTATTGGCTGGTGCTTCTTTAATGGTGTTCGCAGAAGAAAGTGGCACACCTTGAGGCTGCACCTTTTGAATCATTCCAATTGCCTTGGCAAATTCAAGGGCTTCTTCCTCAAAAATAAGACGATTAGCTTCTCCTGTTTGCATGGATTCTAGCAAAAGAGCCTGTTTCCCTGGAGAGACACCGACCAAGGTTGCCTTAATGACATCTTTACTCCGCTTATTGATAGCGGTTACAAAGTCCTTGAGGGTTCCTCCCTTCCAATTGATGGTAACGTCTTTATCCCCTGATTTGAATATGTATTTTCCTGAATCAACACGATAACCAGTTTCAATTTCTTCGGAAAGAAATCTATCTGTTGTGGCAGGTTGCAATACATCTATTTTGAAAGATTCAAAGGAGGCATTTCTTCCTGGATCTGCTGAAATTGCATCTTCATTGGAAGATATACCCATTTTATTGTTAAAAGGATTGTCAAAAGAATAGAGGTTTCTTGCGCTTTCTCGTAGTGAAGACATGTTTTGATTAACACTTCTCAAGGCATCTTTTTGTACCTTGTATCCATCAAGAGTTTTCTGTTCCCGCTCTAAAGGAATTTTCTCCTGATTGATAAGTGCTTCTACGAGTTCGTTTGTTTTATATTTATCTCCCACACCGGGTATACTAATTCCAGACATCCTTCACCTATGTCTGTAGATATTTTTTACACGGTTTCGTCAATTATCAGTCCGATAGTTTGTCGCATTTTGATTCGCAACTCTTGCATATCTACAGAAGGGATTTCCCTTATTACCTTATCGGTAGAAGGGTCCACAATCTTGACGACAACTTGACCTAATTCTTGATTAAGGTTGAATTTAACTTTTCTGTCTAAAGAATCAGCAATTCTTTGCAGTTCCTGTATATAAGTCTTTTCTTGAGATAAATTTTCAGCAAGAGTTTGAGCAACTTCAGATACATCAGGAATGGATATGGTAGTCTCTTTTGATGTTATCTGTGGGGCAGGGCGTGAAGGACTGTATAGTCGGCCATCCATTGCCCAACTTTGCCCAAGTGATTGAATTCCATTCATGGGCTCCTCCTAAAACAAAGCCAAGAGAGGGGCGCACCTCCCTTGGCTTTCAACTCATCAAAAAGATGACATCCAGATATCTCTTTGATGAAAGATTATCTTAGCTTAACAAAGCCAATACGTTCTGTGACTGAACGTTAGCCTGAGCCAACATTGCAGTTCCTGCCTGTGTCAGGATCTGGTTCTTTGTGTACTCTACCATTTCAGATGCCATGTCTGTATCGCGGATACGAGACTCAGCAGCCTGCAAGTTTTCTGCTGCAATAGCAATACCATTTGAGGCCATCTCAAAGCGATTCTGATATGCACCCAAGTCGGCTCGCTGTCTTGAAACGGCCTTAAGAGCGGCATCTACAGAACCAATGGCTACGTTAGCTGTTTCAGGTGAATTGATGGAAATCTTTTCATCAGATCCCTGTGCACCAACAAGACCAAGAGCCTGAGCTGTCATGGTACCAATGTACACACGTGCGTTCTGGTCCATGTTTGCACCAACCTGAAGCTGCATTATACGACCAACTACAGAATCGGTTGCAAAAGCTCCTGTAAGCATATTCATTCCGTTGAACTGAGCCTGACTTGCAATGCGGTCTACCTCAGCTACCAACTGGGATACTTCAACCTGAATCTGCATACGATCTTCATCGGTGTAGATTCCGTTGGCTGACTGCACGGCAAGCTCACGGATACGCTGCAGAATATCTGTAGTTTCCTGAAGATATCCTTCAGTTGTCTGGATAAAAGAAACACCATTCTGGATATTTCTGTTAGCCTGATTCAAACCACGAATCTGTGAACGCATCTTTTCAGATACGGCCAATCCGGAAGCATCGTCGCCAGCTCTATTTATACGCTGACCAGAACTGAGTTTCTCTATGTTGCCCTGAATCTGTGCATTTGATACTCCCAATGTACGATTAGCATACATAGAACTCATGTTGTGATTAATAATCATAGTTACCCTCCATGTTGTTTTCCAAGACAGTCCCTGTCCTAGCTATATGCCTGTGGGGCCCCGATACAGAGTTGCGCCTTCTGTATGGTTTTAGAGCCTTCAGCATAAAAAGACATTGTATAAAACAATATCCATTCATACTGTCACAGACAAGATGGAAGGTAGATTTCAAAGATCATTTAGTATGTCTAAAATCATACC
>JAZQSR010000168.1:0-6772 GCA_045630225.1 Treponema sp.
AACTTTAAAAAAACTGCGTTTTTTCAAAAAAAATTTTAAAAATTATGGATATTTTTTTTCTAATTACTATAATGATGTTCCAATCTATCAAATTTTTAATTTTAGGAGATATACATCATGGAAGAAACAACCAACATGCCAGAGCAGTCCGAACTGCAGGAGAATATTCCAGAGCAGTTCCGAGACAAGGTAGTTCTGAAGGTATCAAAAATTATCAATGTGGAACAGCATCCCGGTGGAACCATGCTCTACATCTTGACCTTAGATTGCGGCGATGAGGAGCCACGACAGATTGTGAGCTCCATTGTGCCTTTTTACAAGCCAGAAGAATTGCAGGACAAGCACATTGTTTTGGTGTACAACTTAAAGCCCGCCAATTTCCGTGGAGTTCGTAGCAATGGTATGTTGCTGGCAGCATCAGAGGCAGCTGACGAAGAACATGAAACCTGCGAGGTGCTTTTTGCCCCAGACTTTGCCGTGGGAACACAGCTGGAGCCAGAGGGATTGGAGCCACCTCAGGAAAAATTGTGCTACGTAAAACCCGACAAATTCTTTTCCTTCCCCTTGATTACCAAGGACGGCTTTGTGGAGCTTGCAGGAAAGAAAATCGGTGCTGAGGGCAAGTTCCTCACTGCATCAGTGTACAAGAACGGTGTAGTAGGTTAATCCACACTACCATGACAATTTCCGTCCTTTCTGCTATACTCTTGAGTCATGAATGTGCTTTCTATCAAGGATTTAGGTAAGATTGGACGGGATGAGCCCCTTTTTTCTGGGGTGACCTTTGGCCTCAATAGCGGAGAAAAGGCTGCCCTTATTGGACGAAACGGCTGCGGAAAAAGTACTTTGCTGGCATGTATTGCTGGCACCCTCACCAGCGAGGAAGGCTCCATCGTTACCGCAAAGGAATGTGGCATTTCCTTCCTTCCACAAAATCCTGCCTACAATCAGCAGGATACCATCCGAGATCACATCTTTAAATCAGAAAGTAGCAAGCTGAAGGTAATTCAGCAATACGAGGAAGTGTGCCAAAAGCTTTCTGCCTCAGACAAGCTAGATTCCAAGGCTTCCTCCCAGCTGCAAGATCAGCTAGATCAGCTTTCAGAGGAAATGACCCAGCGAGACCTGTGGAACTACGAATCACAAATCAAACAAATCCTTACCACATTGGGAATTACTGACCTAGCTCCAACTATGGGCAGTCTTTCTGGTGGCATGATAAAAAAGGTGGCTCTAGCACAAGTCCTTATTGATGACACTGGTCTTTTACTTTTGGACGAGCCCACCAACCAGCTGGACGTTCAGTCCATCGCTTGGCTGGAAGAATATTTACGTACCACAGAGCGAGCCGTGCTGATGGTAACCCACGACCGCTACTTTCTTGACAATGTGTGTTCCTCCATTTACGAGCTGGCTCGAAAGCGAATCAAGCTCTACACAGGAAACTATTCTCAATATCTGGAAAAAAAGGCCACTGAGGCTGAGATAGAAGCCAACACGGAAAAGCGTATTGAATCGGTGTTGCGGACAGAGCGGGAATGGCTTTTGCGGGGCCCCCAAGCTCGAGGCACCAAGGCACGGGCTCGGGTGGATGCCATTCATCGCATGATTAACCGAGAAAAATTTGCTGCTGACAAGGGCTTTACCTTTGAGGTAGCTGGTCGCAGGCTTGGTGGCACCATTTTGGAGCTGGAAAATGTTTCTAAGGACTGGCCCCGCCCCGATGGAAGTAAAAAAACTATTTTGAAGGATTTTTCCTATATCTTCCGAAAGGGAGAGCGACTGGGAATTTTCGGAGGAAACGGCACCGGCAAGTCCACTCTGCTGAACCTCCTTACCGGCAGCCTTGAGCCAGATAGTGGCACCATCAAAACTGGCGTAAACACGGTTTTTGGCTACTACCAGCAAAATCCTCAGATGGAAATGGCCAAGGAAGGCTGCCACGTTCCCACGGTGCTGGAATATATTCAAGAGGCAGCAGAGGTTATCACCTTAAACAACGGTAAAACCCTTTCTGCCACCCGCCTTTTGGAGCAGTTTGGCTTTGAAGGCCGAATCCAGTATTCAGCTGTAACGAATCTATCTGGTGGGGAAATGAAGCGACTGTATCTAGTGCGGCTTTTAATGGGAAATCCCAACTTTTTAGTGCTGGATGAGCCCACCAACGACTTTGACATTTTCACACTGTCTATTTTAGAATCCTTTTTGGAAGGCTACGGCGGTTGTCTTGTGGTAGTAAGCCACGACCGCTGCTTTATGGACAAGACGGTGGACACGATGCTGATTCTTGATGGAACAGGAATGGTATCTGGTTTTGTGGGAAATTGTAGCGAATACCTTGAATTTTTAAAGCAAGAAGAAAAAAAGCCCCTTTCCAAGGAGACTGCTCCTAGAGAAGGCTCTTCTAGAGAAGTTCCTTCTAGAGAAGGATCTTCCGCCAAGGAAGACACCGCGGTTGCAAAGGCCTCCGCTTCCGCCACCACAGTCCGACGCCGCACCTACAAGGAGCAGCAGGAGTATCAGGCTCTAGAGGAGCAGATTATGGCGGACGAGGAGCGAAAGGAGGAACTAGAAGCCCTCCTTTCTGGCGGTGAAACAGATTTCAGCAAGATGGGAGCCTTAACGGAGGAATACAATGTTCTTTCATCACGGCTAGAAGCTGCCTATCTACGGTGGGAAGAGCTTGCAGAGCTAAAGGAGTATTAACCTTCGCTTAGCCATTCCACAGGATTTGTCTCATGCTCTATAGGTAGGACGCAGACAGCACCTTCCACAAGGATTTCAGCTCCACCGGAGGCGATTACATGCTCCACCTCCTTTCTGTTTCCCATGAAAAACACAATGTCGTTGTTTTCCAGTACGGTAGCACCTCGTGGAGACACCAGCTTTCCATTGCGGACAATGGAGGAAATTACCATGGAGTGAGGCAGCTTTAAATCCATGAGCCGCTTTCCTACCAAGGGACTTTCCTCATGAATCAAGGTGTCCACCACGTCAATGTCCGTGTGATCCAGGGCAAAAAGTTCCAGTGAATAGGGAGAGTGGATTTGAGGTGGAATGGCCAACTTGAGCTTCTTTGCCAAAAATGACAGGGTGCTTCCCTGCAAAAGGCAAGAAAGAGCCACCACAAAGAAGACGATGTTAAAAATCATACCATCTTCATCAAGACCCTGGGCAGCAGGATAGGTGGCCAAGATAATGGGAACAGCACCCTTCAGACCACCCCAAGAAATAAACAATCTATCCTTGTTGGAAAGACGGAAGGGTAAGGTGCTGAGCCATACCGTCAGCGGACGAGCCACAAAAATCAGGACAGCCGCCAGAATCAAGCCAGAGCTCCACACTGTCACCATGGATTTGGGGAACACCAGCAAACCAAGCATCAAGAACACCACCATGTTGGCAAAGGTGGAAATACCTGAAATAAAGTGGGATAATCCACGCTTAAACACAAACTTACTATTTCCCATCCAGAAACCAGCAAAGAACACGGCGATGGTTCCGTTGGCCTTAATCAAGTCAGCTACACCAAAGATGGAAAGCACGGTACCCACATACAGCACATAGTACATGGACTGGTTGGCACTGCGGAATCGGTTGAAAAGCCACAGGGCCACGCGGCTTAACACAGCGGCAACAAGAATACCACCGCCAAACTGCCACAATAGCTGTAGCACTAAAAGGCCAAATTCTGCAGGAGAAGGTAAGCCGCCCTGTAACACCATGTTCACCATAAAGGTAGTAAGCAAGATGGCCATGGGGTCGTTAGCAGCAGACTCAATTTCCAAGGTGGAGGAAACCCGCTCCTTTACTGGTCGCTCTCGCATAATGTTCATAACGGCGGCGGCATCGGTGGAGGATATGATGGCGCCAATTAACAGGGAGTAAAGCAGATCCAGCTTGAGCAGGAGGTGAAGCAAAAATCCCAGAGCAATGGCGGTAACAGCTACACCAGCGGTGGCCAAGGTAATGGAAGGACCAGCGTATTTTTTTAGGCTTTCCTTTTTTGTATTAAAACCACTGTCAAACAAGATAAACAGCAGGGCGATGTTGGCCACATCCCGTGTCAGTCCATAATCATCAAGTTGAATGAGATTCAAACCGTCAGTTCCAGCAAGCATTCCGATAAGCAAGAACACCAACAATACGGGAACACCAAATTTGTTGCTGAGCTTAGAGGCAAAGGTTCCTGCCACAATCAGCAGCCCGAAAATCAAAATCAAGGTGGTGGACATGACAACTCCTAGTAAATTAATATGAAATAAGTATACTAATTCACCCAAGAAAATGAAGTATTTTTGAGATATTTTATAACAAACTTTAACATTTTTTACTAAATTTTAACTTTTACTACAAACTCAAAGTCTTATGAATTTTCTTTTTCCATACTCCACGCAAGCTCCTGAACTGCATCAAAATCTATATTTTCTACCGCCAAGGCTAACTGCTCCAGTAATTCCTTTGGCAAAGGAAGCTGCTCCATTTTTTCCACCAAGCTATCAAGGGCAGGTAAATCGCAAGCTTCACAGGCAGCAAGGAGCTGGTCTGCGAGATTTTTGACAGCTTCTGTATCAAGCCCTTCAGCATCCTCTTGAACCTTAGGTTCCTCTTTTCCAAACTTATGAAGTTTCTCCAATAAGGGCCCCAATTTTCTATAAGCATCTAGTAATTCAGGTGTTTTTTTTGCAATTTCATTCACTTCAGAAGCCTTACCGCATTTTTCGAGGTATTCAGCTTGGGAAGACACCTCAGTGGCCCCTACAATCCGTGCAGCACTTTTTAAAGCGTGAACTGCAATGGTGTAGGCATGAATATCACCTGTAGCAGCAAAATTTTCAATATCTTGGGCATTTTTTTCCAAGGTAATGCAAAAAGTCTTTGCAATCCTCTGATAGGCTTGAAAACCGCCAATATTTTTTACCGCAGCTTCTATGTCGAGGGAAGCCATTTCTGGAGTCGCCAGCAGTTGTTCAAGTCCTGCAGGACTTTGTCCTGCAGGGAGAGAGCTTGCCCTAACCTCATCTTTGCTTGCAAGGGGCTGTCGCATATCCCCAGGAAGCCATTTAGAAAGACACTTTGCAAAATCCTTTCCCTGAACAGGTTTTGACACAAAATCATCAAAGCCATGGGACAAGAACATTTCCGCAGTCCCCTTTACTGCATTGGAGGTAAGGGCCACCACCACATGGTGTGTGTCACCCTCTTTTTCTCGGATAAGCTTTACCGCTTCTATGCCATCCATTTCTGGCATCATGTGATCCATAAAAATAAGATCAAAATCAGCAGCAGCCTTTTCACCATTTTCTGGGAAAAGCTGAGCCAGACAAGCCCTCGCACTGCTACAGGTGGTAATATTCACCTTGAATCGAGAAAGAAGGCCCTCTGCCACCTGCAGATTCACAAGATTATCATCCACCACCATAATGCGAGCTTTTGGTGCAATGAAATCACTATTTTCTACCTGCTTGGCAAAATAATGGGCAAATTCAGGATGGTTCAAAACCTTTTTTACAGAAATTTCCACAAGCTCTGGCTGATTTTTTACCCGAGGCAAGGTGGCAAACATTTGGGAATAGATTTTTTCCAAGGACAGATAGCCACCATCCTCTTGAAGCTTTGTACTATCCAAGGTCTGGGGCAAGGTGATTGCAAAGGTTGTCCCCTCTCCATACACACTAGACACAGAAACTTCCCCTCCCATTCCACGAACTAATTGACGTGAAATGTAAAGACCCAATCCTGTCCCCCCCTTTGTTCGGGTAACCTGCATGTCTACCTGCTGAAAAGCATTGAACAATTTTGCCAAATCTTCAGGCTTTATCCCGATTCCCGTGTCAGAAACAAGAATTTGCAATCCAGCAAAGCCCTGAGTTCCTAGGCCGTTTTTCCCCTGCAAGAAATCAATCTTAATGATGATAGAGCCTTCTTCCGTGAACTTTACCGCATTACCTGTCAAGTTCAAAATGACTTGCCGAATTCGCACATCATCACCAAACAGGTTATCTGGCAACTGGGGATTAAGCTGTATCACCAAATCCACTGGCTTAGATTCAAGTTTTACTTGTACCACGTTCGCCACATCCCGCAGCAGGTTCATAAGACTGTAGTTACTGGGCACAATTTCCATTTTACCAGATTCCACCTTGGACATATCGAGAATGTCATTGATAATGGAAAGCAAACCAACTCCAGCAGAGTGAATCTGATTGATATAATCTTTTTGTTTCGGCTCGCAGTCAAAATCAAGGGCCAACTCCGACATTCCAATAATTGCGTTCATGGGAGTTCTAATTTCATGGCTCATATTGGCTAAGAAGGTTGATTTTTGTTGATTTTGCCGTTCTGCTTCCTGCTGCATTCCTTGAATCAACTTTGTATTTCGTAAATCATCCAGCAACTGAATATGACGAATCAAGTTAATCACACTGGTAATTACAACAAACATGATAACATACGGAAGATAAGATTGTAAAAAAATTTCTCCATTACTCTGTAGCAAAAAATGAAGAATCCCTAAACTTCCAATAACCATAATATTAGGAAAAATAACCCCAATAAAGAAAAAACAGTTTACTAAGACTACAGAGATAAAAAAAAGTGTAATAATATATCCCTTGAAGGTCATGTAATAAACATAGTTTTCTATAACACTATTAAGTACATGTACTGAACAGTAAATTAGTGTCGCATAATTAAATAACTTATAATATTGTTTTTGATTAGAACGATATGCACAGATACACACCAAGATAAAAACAAACACTGCAAATGA
>JAZQSR010000169.1:0-2494 GCA_045630225.1 Treponema sp.
CCTGCTTATTTTGCTGAACCTGAAGTAGTAGCCAATCAATCTGTGGCATTCACTCCAGAGCCCCAAGTTGCAGCTTCTGAGCCTGCTTATTTTGCTGAACCTGAAGTTCCTGCTGACCAAACTGTGGCATTCACTCCAGAGTCTCTAGCTGTAGCTTCAGAACCAGCTCATTTGAATACAGAACCTGCTGGACTTTTTTCTCCAGTAACAGGTTTTGGCTGGGAAGCATATCTTGAAGAACGACTTGATTCAGAGCTGATTCGTTCAGCTTCTTCAGAAGAAGATATTGGATTGATGATGATCAGAATTCAAGGGCTTGATAGAACAGATGAGCGAAACAAGGCAATTTATGATAAATTGCTTGATTTCTACAAGTTCCGGGACTTGATTTTTGAGTACGGAAGTGATGGATTTTCCTGTATTGTTCACAGTGTTAACGTAGACAGTGCCTTGGATATGGCAGAACAAGTATATGTTGCCCTGTCAAAGATTTTGAAAGAAAACGGTATGGATAATGAGATTGGAATTGGTATTTCTACCCGTTCCTTCCGATTGATTCCTGGAAAAAGAATCTTTGAAGAAGCAGAACAGGCATTGATTCGTGCCTTTACCGATCCTGAAACAGCCATTGTGGCTTTTCGGGTTGATCCAGAAAAATATCGTCAGTTTATTTCCACCTACACTGATGAAGACGAATAAGAAGGACCTTTAGCTATAAAAAAGGCTGTCCGATTGAAGTGTACAACTACACCAACCATTGGACAGCCTTTTATTTTATTCAATAAACTAGTTATAAAACAGCTTCACCCAGAACTTCTTTTACCTAAGACGCTACTTCCCCATCACTTTGTTCACCTTGCACTCCGTCTTGAATCTCATCTTGAATTTCATCTTGAACTTCAGCTTCAGGAACAGAAGGTTTTCCTTCCTGAGTCTCCCAAGCCTTGGTAAGTTTTTCCTCAAATCCTTGGATTGTGGTGTTATCAGGAAAGTCTGTTTTAAGTTGCTGGAGAACAATTTCAGCCTCCTCTAGATAATTTCCTGTAATCAATACCGTGATGAAGTTCTCCAACATCGACTGGTCGAAGGGATTCTTTTCTACAAGCTTGCGATACAGGGCACTTGCATGGGCTAAGTCCCCCTGCCGGGCATAAATATAAGCCAAGCTCTTTGTAAGCTCGCTATTGTCAGGGTCCTTTTCCAACAATTCCTCATATCCAGCCCTTGCCTTTTCCCAATTGTCAGCCAAAGCATAGGCATAGGCAATCTTATAGTGTGCAGAGGCAGTTAAATCAGGGTGTTCTAGGGCCTTGGTGTAATATTCGATAGCCTTTTGATACTTCTTGTTCTCCAAATAAGCCTCGCCAATGAGATAATATTCGGATAAGACATTGCTATAGATTCTATCCTTTTCACCTACAACACGGAGCCCACCTAAAGAACTACAAGCAACAAGAGAAAATAACGAGCTAACACAAGCAAAAAGGTACAGACCTTTTTTCATTGTTAGATAGTACCCAAAACAGTCTGCTCAATTTTGCGGAGCTGGGAACGATACAAGCCAGTTATATTGGTTCCGTAGTCTGCAATGAGCTGGATGATATTGCGGGGAGAATCCTCGGTGTCACGGCCATTGAGTCTATCTCCAGCATCTCCCAAGCCAGGCATGATGTAGGCGGAGCTATTCAACACAGGGTCCATCCACAAGGTGTAGACGGTACAGTTGTCCAAGGCACGCACCACTCGCAAGGCACCCTTGAGAGCTGCAATCACATTGAAGAACTTGATGGAGCGTGGCTTTACTCCCTGGTCTAAAAGATATTTTACTACCGTTACCAGAGAACCACCAGTGGCATTCATGGGATCTGCAAAGATAAGATCCTTACCGTTCAATTCCTCAAGATTGAAGAAGGAATTCTTCAAGTCAAGGATATATTCCATATCGTTTTCATGCTTGGAATCGTTGCGTTTAATCTTGAACAAGGCAAAGGGAGTGACAAAGCCTTTGGAAGAATATTCCTCGATTTCCTTTGACATAATCATGGAGGGCAACAGTGCACCACGCAACATAACACACATGACGGAATTCTCGATTTTGTGATCAATGTCGGGAATCTTGTGAACGGAAAAGTTTTGAACAGGAGCTGTAACAGGAGTCTTTACTACAAGATAATTCTTATCATCAGAGGGACTTCCGGTATAAGCTTGGCGGAACAGCATTTCGTAGGCACGCTGGCTATAGTACACGAATTCCTGGTGGTCAGTACGAATATCACGGAGCTTTGCAATAACCCGGGAAGCTTCTGCGTGACTTCCACGCTCGGTGCAGAAGGAAAAAACTTGGAGTCCAGGCACTTCGTTGCAGATTTCCTGCATGAGATTTCCCATTTCATTGAAAACCTCGATTACCCGCTTTTCTTCAGCTGCAATGGAAGAACTAAAGCCCCCAGAAGAGATAATCTTGAATGAGAAGTCGGAGGCCAAGCGGTCTTAG
>JAZQSR010000170.1:0-1577 GCA_045630225.1 Treponema sp.
GCAACATATTATGTTTTGAGGGTAAAAAATGTTTCTATTGCTACTTCTCCTTATGAAGGAATTTCAGATTATAAAAAACTAAAATCATTACTGGAAAAAAATGGATTGAATCAAGTTTTGTATAGATATTCTCCTCAAATAATTAGTTTGTAGGCAGAATCTATTCAATAAAGTTTAGAGTTAGCAAACATTTAAGTCCAGTTTGGTTAGATAAAGAATCCCTTCATTCTGTATCTTGGCTTCCAGCAGATATCGGTCTTGTGGATACCATCAAAAAGCTTCTGTAACCCATCCCCCTACAGTCCCAAGCTCCTCCGCCTCTAACCTGTCTTTTTCTGTCGCAATGTAGTATACTACTGCTACAATATCTCAATTTTAACAAAGGATGTATATATGAGTAGACAGTATTTTATTGCCTGTGAAGATTACTTGGACTTGGAGGCATTTCAGGCTCTGGTGCAGCGGCACTTGGGGGAGGATACCAAGCTCTGCCTTAAGCTGCAGGAGCAGGGATATAGCGGGCAGTTTTATATCGAAAATCAGTCTATCCGTGGCATAACCATTACTCAGGAGGAAGAAAACCTTGTGGTTCACATTCCCTTGCTGGCAGATTATGCTGACTTTTTCTTGGGCAAGCTCTTTTTGGATATCTTTCATCAGTTCTTGTCAGCGGCGGTGCTGGACGAAGATGGGGATGAGGTGGATGTGCGGGAGTATTTTTGTGATGAAAATGTGCAGCAGCTACGGGAGACAGATGCCAAGCTCTTTTGGCACATGCTCAAAAACATGGACTCATCGCTGACCATTTCCTGCGTAACAAAGGATGTAGTCTTTGGTAAGGCAGAGGCAGACCACTTTCTCCAGTGCCAGCTTGATTTTACAGAGCTTGCCCAGCGTCTCACCACCTACATTGGGGGTGCCTTGTGGGGAGATGCTCAGGAGGATGGCTCTGTGGATTCATCTGCAAATTCACCTGACGCTGAATCGCTTGGGTAAGTCCCTTCAAGGCGGAAAAGGGCATGAATATCTTGGCTCGGCTTTCCAAGGACATCCTTTTCCGCTGTGACACTTGGGGCCAGTGGGTGTAGATAATAGCATCATGATTTTTTGCATGATTTCCTGCTTCGTTCATGCTCGGTGGCCTCCAATCTGTTGGTTCCGCTCTCGCTTGGTTCCTCCTTCTTCCAAGTCGTGGCCCTTGATGACGGCATTTTTGCCGAATTTATGTTGTATCCGTAGCAGGGTTGACTGAAGATTATCTTCCTTTTTGAGGACTTCATCTTGGTCAAAAAGTTCGGGCTGTACTGAAGTTTTGGGGACTAGGTTTACGGCACAAATATGAATGCGGTGAACTAACAGATTGGGATTCACTATCCTGTCAAAAACCTCTAGAATAGCTGCCACCATAATGGATGCAAGGCAGGAGGGGTTTCCAATAAATGCATTGCCATGGGCAGACTTTGGTACTATTCTGCCGTAATGATCTATTCTCACAGGGCCATTGTAGTCATCACCTTCTTTACAGGCATTGTAGCCCACCCCTAAGCTGAATTGCGGGGCCACCAGTCCCTGCTCCA
>JAZQSR010000171.1:0-4514 GCA_045630225.1 Treponema sp.
CATATAATTTTACCGTAGAAGTTCCTTCTACATAAACAAGCTTATTCCCAAAAAGACGCAGATTTTCAATGTAATTCTTTGGAGTGAAAAGATTTTTCTGGGATTTTGTCTGTAAATCCAGCAAAACGACAGCCTTTTTTGTGCCACGAGACCAAAGAACTACATTCTCTCCGTAAGGAATAATATTAGTAAATCCACTGATTTGTGCAACGGTATCGATCTGACCTGAATCGTAGGATGAGAGGAAAATAGTATCCTTTGTTAAAAAATAAAAATCACTTCCAATAGAAGCAATGTCGTAGATTTTATCATACATATTTTCTGTTACAACAACAACCTTTCCTGCATTTTCTCCTTGTCCCAAGGCTACAGAAAAAATATTTCCAGCCTTTGAACCAAGCATAATGTTTCCGTTGTTGTAAAATCCAGAAGTAATGGTATTTGCAGAATTGATTCCCGAAAGATTATATACTGTAGCAGGATTTGAAATAGAAGACCCTTCTTCTGTAATTTGAGTTTCTATAGCTTTCAGGGTATAATTTCTACCGTCAGTTTCCACAAAATATAGCGTGGAACTTACATCATCACTTAAAAGAATTGGTGAACGTGCAGAAATACGGGCAGCAACTTTTCCAGACAATGCATCTATAATATAAATTTGATTACTTTTCACCCCAGCACAAAACATATTATTGCTGAACAAGGTAACCTGTTCAAGTTGTGCTTCTGTAATGAATCGTTCCTTTCTACTACCATTTGTCATGTTATAATATGTCAAAGTACCAGTAGGTGAGTAGACCACGGCACTTTTTTCTGAAGCACTACCGTAAAACATACTTACGATTCCAGTTGTTTCTTTAATTTTTGAAACTGCACGACCTGTAGTAGGATTCAAAAATTCTATACCGTTTACAGTAGCAGTTCCCACAGCCAGTAGTGTTCCCTTACTGGTAAAATTTAATGATAACACATTATTTGTATATGTTTTTACAAATTTTCTGCTGAGACTTGGCCAATTCCACACTGAAACACGGTGTACAGAATAACCATCAGTCTCATATACTGCAATATCATTGCCGTTAGGGTGAACGGCAATCATGGGAATCTCCAATTCACTTAATTGATAATGCTCTCCCATGCCATCTTCTGTCCAACGAATAAGAAATCCATCCTTTCCAGCTGAGAATGTAGATCCATCTTTAGCAATTACAATCTTATTAACCGTATCCTGATGAGCCTGGGTTGAAAGATGAGCCTGTCCCCACAATCCCATAGAAACGAAAATCAAAACGAAACATAATGCAATATTTCTTGAAGCTAAAACTTTCATTTTCACCGCCTAAAAAAATCAGAAAATAAATAACGAGCATCGCTGAAAAGGGCGATACCGAACAAAACAACAATAAATGCAATTCCAATAAATTGTGTGTAATACATTACCTTTGGATGAACTGGACGACGAATTATCGTTTCAATTAGGGCAAAAAGTATAAGGCCACCGTCAAGAATTGGAATTGGCAACAAGTTCATGATAAACAAGGAAATACTGATTAAGGCCAAGAAATTCAATGTACTGGTGAGACCTGCACGAAAACCGGCCTTGAATCCTGTTTGAACCGTATCTCCTAGCATAACAGTTATACGTACTGGTCCTGATACAGCTTGGGTGACATCAACACCCTTGAACAAAAGCCCAATGCTTTTGAAAGTTAAAGCAAACAACTCGCCAGTTTCTTTTGTACCTTGCCATATAGCAGGAAAAAAGGAATAACGGGGAGCCTCACGGGCAGAAACACTGAACAACAATCCTAAATCTGCATTTGGAGGAACTGTGAAAGAAAGCTCAATGGAATGTATATTTCCATCTCGAATTACTTGGAGAGCCACAGTGGAAGCCTCTTGTGGCAATAATTTTTGCATATCAACCGTATTTTTCACTGGTTGCCCATTTATAGCAGTGATAACATCACCTTCTTGTAGTCCGGCTCTATAAGCTGCAGCCCCCACCGTTACTGAATACACTACGGGACTAACCCAATTCATAACACCGATTTTACCCTGTCCAGTAGAAGAATCCATACTGGGTGTAATAAATAATTTCTGTTGAACTCCATCACGTTCAATAATTACTTCCAACTGTTCATTGGGGTGAACAGATACAGTTTGAGAGATTTGAGAAAAATCAGTAATTTCCTTTCCGTTGATAAAGAGAATCTTATCTCCAGTTTGTATTCCAGCTGCTTTTGCCGCAGAATTCATTTCTGGATATACATCATCAGCCAGAATCACTTTATTGTCAGCAGCATAAAAAGTATAACCAGTCATAGCAATGATAGTAAAACTGATGATGGCAAAGATAAGGTTCATTGCAGGCCCAGAAAAGGCAATAATGGCCCGCTTTAGGGGGTGTACACCATAAAATCCACCTTCTTCCTTAGGAATTGATGGAAGGTTTTGCTCAAGGGCATCTCGAAAAGCCTGCTCTCCCTTCATACCGCAATATCCGCCAAAGGGTAAAAGTGACAGACGATAATCGGTTTCTCCTATTGTCTTGTGAACAAGCACTGGCCCCATTCCAATAGAAAAACTTTCAACCTTTACGCCACAAATACGTGCAGCAATAAAATGCCCTAATTCATGGACAAATACAATGAATCCGAGACAGAGTATTCCCCAAACTATTGTCATTAAAGAACCTCCCGATTAATTCTCCACAATATCTTGAGCCAGTTGGCGAGCCTTCTTATCAAACAAAAATACCTCTTCTATAGTAACAGGTTCTTGACTCCAATCATGTTGCAAAACTTTTTCTGTAACAGTAGCTATCTGGGTAAATAAGATTTTTTTCTTCAAAAATGCAGCTACAGCCACCTCATTTGCAGCATTGTAAGCAATTGGGCCAGCTCCCAAGGAAAGAGATTTGTAGGCTAGGGGAAGCATAGGAAAATCATCCATGCGGGGAGGGTAAAAGTTTAAGGTACCCCCAGAAACAATATCCCATTCTTCAAGACTGCTGGGAACAAATTCAGGCCATGTAAGGGCAGTTAAAATAGGATGACGCATATCTGGAGGAGAAATTTGTGCGTACAAAACACCATCTTTTGTTCTAATTAAAGAGTGAACTAAACTTTGTGGATGAACAGTTACCTTAACTCTGTCTGGAGAAACACCAAACAAACGACATGCTTCAATTACTTCCAAGCCCTTGTTAGCAAGACTGGCAGAATCGATGGTAATCTTCGTACCCATATCCCAAGTAGGATGCTTTAATGCGTCTGCAGGCTTCATAAAAGGTAATTCTTCCCGTTTTTTTTCACGGAAGGGACCACCTGATGCTGTTAAAACAATCTCTTTAATGGTATCTGAACCAAACTTTTCTACTAGGGTAAAGACTGCTGAATGCTCTGAATCTACAGGAAGAATTTTACATCCATGTTCTTGTGAGAGCCGGGCTACTAAAGGTCCAGCCATTACGATTGTCTCTTTATTGGCTAAGGCCAAGTCGATTCCTGCTTGTAATACATATACAGAAGGCATAAGTCCAGGCGAACCTGCAATACCATTTACTGCAATGTCAGCCCCACAAGTTACAATAAGTTGTTCTAAGGCTTCAAGGGATTCCTCACCTGTCAAACAAACTGGAACATCACCAAATTCTTTAGAAAGTTCTTGTAGTTTTTCTTTAGAATGGTGAGCCGTAAGACCTACAACCTTAAATTTTGTAGGAAATTCTCGAGCAATATTGAGGGCACTAGTTCCAATAGAACCAGTACAACCTAAGATAAGTAATTTTTTCATAGCTCCGTAAATAACATACCTGCAATGAAATAATAAAGTGGAGCAGCCATAAGAACTGAATCAATGGAATCTAATGCTCCACCTCGTCCTGGAATAATATTTCCAGAATCTTTTTCTCCTGCTGATCTTTTGAATACAGATTCTGCCAAATCTCCCAAAATAGCAGCAATAGATACAAACAAGCCTAAAAGCACCATTTTCCATAAAGAACCAGAAAAAACATCTGGCCAAATAAAAGAACACAGAATAGCACTAACTATAGAGCCTAAGATACCACCGATAAAGCCTATTAGGCTTTTATTAGGACTTGCTTTAACAATACCACGTGTTCCTTTACCAAAAAGCACTCCAAAAAACCAAGCAGCAGAATCACATAAAAAAACAAGCACAAGAAAAGTTATAATAAACTCTCTTGAATGGGGGAAAATAGTCATTCTCGAAAGAAAGGACAAAAGATATCCACCATACAAAAGCACAAAAAGCGAACCAATTATTTTTTTATTTGAATCAGCAAAAGGCATATCTTGATTTTGGGAAGATGGACAAAATATCTCTATAATCAACAAAATCATAAAAAATGCCAGAAAAAAAAGAGTTGATATAGTAAAATCAAGATTTAGTAAAATACACCCATAAGCAGAAACAGGAACTAACGTGGCAAATGCTACCATCAACTTTTTATTCTGCATAGGAATACTTTTACTTAAAAGATTATA
>JAZQSR010000172.1:0-8981 GCA_045630225.1 Treponema sp.
CATTTTGGTTCTCCTTCAACAACATAGTCTACAACTACACCGCTCACGGCAAAGGTGTCGGGATCCAGAGTAGCAACATCTACCACCTTTTCACTGGCAACGATTACGCAATCTGCTGCACCAGCCATTACATAGTTAAAGTTCTTGGTGGCCTTATCACAGCGGAAGTTACCGAATTTGTCACAGATAGAAGCACGGCACAGGGCAAAGTCTGCACGGAGAGGCCGCTCCAAAAGATATTTTACACCGTCTATCTCAATAACCTGCTTTGTTCTTCCAGCTTCATCTGGGTCAACCTCTACAGGAGTTCCCACACCAGTAGGAGTTAAAACACCACCAAGACCATAGTTTCCAGCACGAATCTTTTCTGCCAGAGTTCCCTGGGGAACCAGTGTTACCTTCATGGTACCAGCTGCCATAGCCTCACCAATGGCGGGGTTCAAGCCGATATGGGTAGCGATGATGTGGTCAACCATACCAGCATCAATTAACTTTGCAATACCACGGGAGGTCTTTGCTCCGTAAGTTCCTGCAGGAAGTCCACCGTCGTTTCCGATTACGGTCAAATGCTTAACCCCAGTGCGTACAAGGGCATCCATCAAAATTTCTGGAGAACCTGTCCCCAAAAATCCACCAACCATGATGGTCATACCATCTTTGATGCCACTAACAGCCTCATCAGCTGCCTTCATCTTGTTAACCATGATTCCTCCTATAAAAAGAATTATAAACAAGTTGCAAAAAAAGGGTACGAGAGCCTCGGTACCTAAATCTCCCGTGACACCATCGTACCCTATTTCAATTATACACCATTAAACTAGAACAGCAACAAACCTGCACCAGCAATAATTCCAGTAACAACCAGAACAATCAAGGTGTATCCCATAATGTCACGGGCACCAAGCTTTGCAATACCCAAGGCAGGAAGAGCCCAGAATGGCTGAATCATGTTGGTCCAGCTGTCACCGTAAGCAATAGCCATAGCTACCTTTGGCAATTCTACCCCTAATTCCTGAGCGGCAGGAAGCATAACGGGTCCCTGAACTGCCCACTGTCCACCACCAGATGGTACGAAGAAGTTTACGATACCAGCACTGATGAAGGTAAAGAAGGGCAATGTCTTTACAGTAGAAATACCAACAAAGAAGCTACTGATAACAGAAGCCAAAGAAACACCTGTAGCAGCATTTGCACCAACCATCATAGCCTGAATACCAGCATACAAGGGGAACTGCAATACGATTCCACCAGCACCCTTAGCAGCTTCACCAACAGCATTCAACAAGCTGCGGGGAGTCCAGTGCAGGATAACACCAGCAATCAAGAAGATGAAGTTTACAATGTTCAAGTCCAAGTTAAAGGATGCAAGTCCAGAGAAGTACAGAACGATGTATACCACACCCATGGCACCGAGAGCCAAGTTGATGATAGGAAGGTTTTCCAACTTCTCAGCAGGAGACATAGCTGCAATCTGCTCTTTTGTCAACTTAGGAGTTTCTTCTTCTGCCAACAAGGAAGGATCAATGCTAATAACATCTTCTTCATTCTTGGGGTGCATCATTGTTGTTACGATAGGAAGAACAATCAAGCTTACCAAAACGATGAACAAGTTGGTAGGAGAGAACAAGGTCTGGGTAATAGCAGCAGCCTGGGTCATGGTTCCACCGGTGTTAGCAATAGCAGCACCAGCAGCAGGCTGTGTAGAAATAGACAGAGGAATGGATCCAGAGAATCCAGCGTGCCACCATACGAATCCAGCATAAGCAGAAGCAATCAACAAGCGGTAGTCAATACCCTTCAACTTCTTGGCGATTTCCTTGGCATAGATAGCACCAATAACAAGACCGAATCCCCAGTTCAAGATACAAGCAACATAGGAAACGATGGTTACCAAGGCAATTCCCTGGAAAGGAGTCTTGGGAATACCAGCAAGCTTTACCAAAAGCTTTTTAAAGGGAGGAGCAAGAGCAAGTACGTGACCAGTTACAAGAACCAGTACCATCTGCATACTGAATGCCAACAATCCCCAAACACCTTTACCCCAATGGTTCAGCATGTCAAGCGGTCCCTGTCCAGTAGCAATCATACCGAACACGAAAACAATCACTGTCAAAACAACAGCAAACAAGAATGCATCAGGCAGGAATTTCTGCATGAATGCGGCGGCACCACCGGAAATCCGTTCCAGGACACCTTTCTTTGAAGCAGCTTTAGCCATAGAAGCCTCCTTAGCAAAATATTTAATGTCATTCTTATTATACCATAGTTACATAAATTGTCAAAAGAGAAAATTTTTTATCTATATATTTTCTTCTATATTTTATTACTTTTTGAAAAAAATATTTTACATAAAATTAACAGAGAGGGGTTAAAATAAAACCGGTTTACTTTCGATTAAAAAAGTAAGAATAGACAAAAAATGGAAAACGTGGTATCATGATTATTACAAGCATCATGTAAGAGGTTAATTCATGCCCTATTCTGAACCTACAAATCTTGCCATTGTAGCATGTCCCGGTGGAGAAAAGTTCGCTGATGAGGTTATCGTTCATCTGCGTCATATGTACAAGCATCGCTTTAATCTCAAAGCGGATGCTATTTCTAAGCGATACTGCCTGACAAAAGAACAGTTGACTAAGGATATGAACTTCTTGAACGACGTTCAGACAACAAGTCTTTGTGTCAAAGGCTCCACAGATAAATATCGTGTTCCAGCCTTTAAGGTTGACGCCCAGTTCACCTACTTTATGAATGGGGAATTCAAAACAGAAATCAATGAATGTATCCGAGGAAAAGATGTCTTTATCTTTCAGGATGCAGAAAACCATCAGCCCCTTAAGTTGAATGGTGGAAAAAACACTGAAGTTCTTTCCGTTAACGACCACATCATGTCCTTGCTGGTAACTATTGATGCGGTGCATCAGGCTGGAGCAGCAAATATCACCTTGGTTCTTCCTGTATATCCTTATAGCCGTCAGCACAAGAAGAAGGGACGAGAGGGACTTACTGCCAGTCTCCTTGGACACATTTACGAAAATATGGGTGTTACCCGCATCATCACCTTGGACTTGCATTCCCGTGAGATTGTAAATGCCTTTAGCAAGACCCATGTGGAAAACCTCCATGCCAGTTATCAGATTATCCGAGAACTTTCTAAACTGGTGGATTTAACCAATAAAACTGAAGATTTGATTGTAGTTTCTCCTGACACAGGAGCCATTGACCGCAATAAGTTCTATGCCACTGGACTGAAAACTCCCTTGGCCATGATTTACAAGGAGCGGGATTATTCTGTGGTAACTCAGGATGCAAAGGCCACAAACATCAAGTCTGTAAAGCTTTTGGGAGATGTTCGGGGTAAGGTTGCCTTCTTGGCAGATGACATGCTGGGTACAGGTGGAACCTTGCTGAAGGCCATGGAATTCCTGAAGGAACAGGGAGCCACCAAGGTAATTGCCGCTATCAGTCTCCCCTTCTTTACTGGAAATGCCATTGAGCAGTTTAACGAGGCCTACAAGAAGGGCTTGTTCTACCGAGTTATTGGAACAAATGCAGTATACCACGAGGAGCTTTTGCAGCACGAATGGTATATCAGCACCAACGTCAGTGGCCTTTTTGCCAACGTAATCACTCGTCTTCATCACAACCAGTCCCTCAGTGACTTGCTTGACAATAGAAGCATCATCGAGAAATTGGTAAAAAGAGACTAATGTCCGTCCTTTGTGCCGATATTGGAACCTCCTCACTAAAAACTGCCCTTGTAAATCTACAGGGGCAAGTTTTGTGTCAAGCCAGAGTGCTCTTTCCAAAGCCAGAATTCAATCAAGAAGGACTTTGTACATCTGATTTTGGAGACAATCCCTGTTGCTTGCCACAATTATTTTCTGGAGACCACTGGTTTTCTGCCTTGCAGGAAGCCACCCGAAAGTTGTGTCAAGAAAAACCAGAGGAACCCATTGAAGGGATTTGTATTTCTGGAAATGGGCCAACCTTAGCAACTACTGCCGGTGAAGTTTTTTTATGGAATCATCCTGTAGCACCAGCCATTTTAGAAGAAATCCAAAAAGAATTAGCTTCTCATGGGTTATTTTCAATTTTTCTCCCTCGGCTTTTAGCCTTTAAGCGTCTCTTTCCAGTAGAATGGAATAAAACAGAAAAAATTATTTCTGGACCAGAATACTTGATTTGGAAGCTTACTGGCAGATTCTTGACCATTTTACCAGAAAAACGATTTATCCCAGCCTACTGGAATCAAGATTCCTTAGAAAAGCTAGGAATTGAAGGCTCCAAATTGCCTGATTTTGTGAAGCCTGCCACTAGTGCAGGAACCTTGCTTCCAGAAATTGCAGAAGCATTGGGCTTGAGTACCACAACTCCAGTGTTTTGCGGTGGCCCAGACTTTACGGTGGCCCTTATTGGCACCAATACCTTGGAGCCTGGAAGAATCTGTGACCGTGCAGGAAGCAGCGAGGGAATTAACCTGTGCTTGGATAAAAATCCTTCTGAAGCCATACAAAGGGCTGGTATCCAAGGCATTCGAGTTTTACCTTCTGTAATTCCCGGTCTTTTTAATGCCAGCGTTCTTTTGCCTGATAGTGGCACTCGGTTCAGCAAGTTGAAAAAGGCTGTTGCACCTCATTTGAACTATCAAGATTTTGTGGCAGCTTTGTTACAAAATCCACCAATAAGTACCGCAGGTTTTCAACTAATGGAAGAATTAGCGGTAGAAGTAAAAATTGCCTACCAGAAGCTTTCTTCCATCGCTACATTAACAGGAACAAAAATTGATAGCACCATCTGCACCACAGGCGGTCAGGCAAAAAATCCTGCTTGGCTTCAGTACAAGAGCCAGATAGTGGGAGCAGCCTTTTCTATTACCGCCTGTGCCGATGCTGAACTGGTGGGAAACGCTGTTTTGGCTTATTGTGGCCTTGGGAAATTCAATTCAATTCAAGAGGGGGCCAGGACTTTGGTTCAAATTCACAAGGTTTTTGAATCACCTGTAAAGTAAATTTTGAAAATCTACAAAATTCCACCACAACTTAAATCCATCATCTTTGACATTGATTCCACCCTCTACAGCCACAAAGAATATGCCCTGCAGCAAAACCAGATACAGATTCACCACTATGGCCAACTAGAAAGAATTTCTGACCATGAAGCCCTCCACAGAATAGAAACCATACGGCGGAATTGGGCAGAAACACATAATGGTGAAATCTTAAGCTTGGGCAACACCTTTGTACAGCTGGGCTATCCCATAGAAGAAAGCATTCGCTGGCGGGAAGAACTTTTGGAACCAGGTCAATTTTTGAGTCGAGACCACAAACTGGTGATAACCTTGGAAGTTTTAAGCAAAAAATACCAGTTAGCATGCCTTACCAACAATCCTGTGCTTGTGGGACGAAAAACCTTGGCAGCTCTGGGAGTGGAAGACTTCTTTCCCTTGGTAATTGGCCTTGACACCTGCAAGGTATCTAAGCCCCACCCCGCCCCCTTTTTGCTGGCAGTGGAGAAACTTGGTTGCAGAATAGAACACTGCCTTTCTGTGGGAGACCGCTTCAATATAGACATTGAGCTTCCTCTAGAACTGGGCATGGGGGGCCTTTTAGTTGATGGTGTAGCGGATGTGTACCAGCTCCCCAAGCTGTTGACTTAATCCCTTCTGTCCACCATACTGAATCCATGAGTTCCATGTTTGACAAGCTGGGGGATATGCTGAATGAATGCCTAGAAAAAGGGCAAATTCCCCAGCCACAACCAAAAAGAACATATTATCAGAAAGCTGATTTTACTGATGTTGATTCAAATCAACAGGATATTCCTGAGCCTGAGAAAGCCACACAAAAGATCATTACCCTTCCCCGTGATGTGGAAGAAGCCTTGAAGCTACTGGGCTTTGGTGCAGAAAACAGTCAACAGGATGAGCTTCCCATTCCTAGCCTAACAGAAGTGCGGGGAGTCTATGCTCAGCTTTTGAAAGAGGCCCACCCAGATACAGCCACCGAGGAAACAAGCTCTGCACAAGCAGCCCAACGTATTGCCCAGCTTACCGGTGCCTTTACCACGGTGCGGGATTTTTATAGGGAAGAGTTTGGGTTGAGGGGCCAGTGATTAGCCTGAAATTCCAGTTTCTCAACAAAACTGGAACCAGTTACACAAGCTGTCAGCTTTTCTGCAACCTTACAGCCAGCCTTTGATGGATTTACATCTTCCACTAGATTTCCCCCTCAGGTTATTGAAAAAATCACTCGTTAAATGGTACAATCGTTCACACATAAGTGTAACACCTTTTATTTTTGTCTACTAACTTCAATTTCAAAGGTTTACGCTTTTTTTGTAAATTTCTAACAAAACTCGAAATTTAGGTTCTTAAATGGCAAAAGCAAAAAAACAAGTCAGCTTTGAAGATGCTCTCTGGGGTGCATGTGATAAACTTCGTGGAACTGTAGAGCCAGCAGAATATAAGCATGTTGTATTAAGTCTTATCTTCTTAAAATTCGTTAATGATAAATTTGATGCTCGCCGTGCAGAACTCATTGCGGAAGGAAAAGAAAACTATCTTGACAAGCAGCCCTTCTATACAATGAAGAATGTTTTCTACGTTTCTGATGAAAGTCGATGGTCATATCTCATTCAGAACGCCAAGCAGAATGATATTGCACTTAAAATTGATACTGCACTCAACACAATTGAAAGACAAAACCCTTCTCTCAAAGGTGCTTTACCAGATAACTATTATTCCCGACTTGGAATTGATGTTTCAAAACTCGCTGCCCTTCTTGATGAAATCAACAATATCCAGACAAATGCAGATAAAGAAAACGATATTATGGGGCGCGTTTATGAATACTTTCTTACAAAGTTTGCGCTTCAGGAAGGCAAAGGAAAGGGAGAATTCTATACTCCAAAATCTGTTGTAAATCTTATTGCAGAAATGATTGAGCCGTACAAAGGAAAAATCTATGACCCATGTTGTGGTTCAGGCGGTATGTTTGTTCAGTCGCTTAAGTTTGTAGAAAATCATGCAGGAAGTTCAAAAGATGTTTCTGTTTATGGTCAGGAAGGAACAAATACAACTTATAAACTTGCAAAAATGAATCTTGCAATCCGTGGTATTCCCTGCGACCTTGGCGAAAAGGCAGCGAACACTTTTACAAATGACCTTCATAAAGATTTGCGTGCTGATTACATCATGGCAAATCCACCGTTTAATCAGAAAGCTTGGCGTGCAGAAAATGAACTTGTGGAGGATTACCGCTGGAACGGCTACACAGTTCCACCCTCAAGCAACGCCAACTACGGATGGATTTTGCACATGGTTTCAAAACTCAGTCAGAATGGAACAGCGGGCTTCCTCCTTGCAAACGGAGCCTTAAGTGGTGAGGGTGCAGAACTAGAAATCCGAAAGCAGCTTATAGAAAACAATCTTGTTGAAGCTATTATAATTCTTCCACGAAACCTTTTTTATACAACTGATATTTCAGTAACCCTCTGGATATTAAACAAAAACAAAAAGAGCCGCACTGTTGAACAAAACGGTAAAATCAAAAATTTCCGAAACCGCGAAGAAGAAGTTCTGTTCATGGATTTGCGCCAGATGGGAAGTCCCTTCGAGAAAAAATATATCGAGCTTACACAGGACGACCGCCACAAAGCAACTCAAACCTTCCACGCATGGCAACAGGCAGGCAAAGATGAAACTTACAAAGATATTCCTGAATTCTGCTACAGTGCAACCAAAAAAGAAATCGCCGAAAAAGGCTACAACCTTGTTCCAAGCCGCTACATAGAATTTGTAAACAGGGATGAAACGGTGGATTTTGACACAAGCATGAAAAACTTGCAGAAAGAACTTGGCGACCTTTTCCGCCAAGAAGAAGAAAGTAAAAAAGACCTTTTACAAGTTTTTAAAGATTTGGGCTATGAAATTAATTTGTAAACTAGATGAAAGCAGGAAAAAGGAACACATTATGGAAAATAAAAGTCTGATTCAAAAAGAAACTGTTTTTTTGAATGAAGTAACTGAACTTGTTCAAAAAGCAAGAGATGCAGCAAACTCTGCGGTAAGTTCAATTATTGTTGTGACTTATTGGAATATTGGGAAAAGAATTGTAGATCAAGAACAAGCAGGAAATGATAGAGCAGAATATGGAAGACAGGTTATAGAAGTTCTTGCAAACAATTTAACCAGAAAATTTGGTACATCTTACAATAAAAGAAACTTGCAATATTTTAGAAAATTTTATTTGTCATTTAAAAATTTTGAAATTGTGAACACATGTGTTCACAATCTGAATTGGTCCCATTTTAGAAGACTTCTTTCTGTGTCAAATGAAGCTGCACGTTTATGGTATTTAAAAGAAGCGAATAATCAAATGTGGTCTGTAAGGACTTTAGACAGAAATATTTCTACTCAATATTATGAAAGACTTTTAATATCTCCTAAAAAAGAAAAAGTCATAGAGGAAATGAAAAATAAAACATCTGAATACAAGGATTCTCAATTTGAATTAATAAAAAGTCCTGTTATTGCAGAATTTTTAGGATTTAAGGCGAATGATTATACCGAGACAGAATTGGAAAGTGCAATTCTTACTCATATTCGAGATTTTTTAATGGAAATGGGAAAGGGATTTGCTTTTGTTGCTCGTCAACAACATATTGTTACGGAAACAGATGATTATTTTATAGACTTAGTTTTCTATAATATTGAATTGAAGTGTTACGTTTTAATTGATTTAAAAATTGGAAAAATTACTCATCAAGATGTTGCACAAATGGATATGTATATCCGAATGTATGACGATTTAAAAAAGAAAAATGATGATAATCCAACAATCGGAATAGTGCTTTGTACAAAAACAGATGAAGATATTGCAAGATATTCTGTCCTTCACGACTCAAAACAAATTTTTATGGCAAAATATATGCCTTATATGCCTACAAAAGAAGAATTAAAACTAGAAATTGAAAAAGAA
>JAZQSR010000173.1:0-8672 GCA_045630225.1 Treponema sp.
TATATGATACTTCCTTATTTGAATAAATGTCAACTTTTAATTATCATAGTAGAAACTACTAATTTTTTTACCGATTCTAAAGTCAGGAGAAAAGCATGAAAAAAAAATTACTGTTATTAACAGTATTATTTTTATCCCTCACAATTCAAACCTTTGCACAAATTTCCACTGGTGGTTCCCTTGACGTTACCATGGGGAGTGACCAAAAACCAAAGGGAACTGGTAGCTGGAACTTAGAATATAAATTAATGTCTTTTGCTAGTGCAGGAATTAAATTATCTGGTCAAACAAATTTTGAAAACAACTATGCCGTTACCCCCACCATCTTTGCTCGACTCTATCCTTTTTCTGGAGCCTTTGCAGAAGCAAACCTGGGAGGGAAATTCAGCTGGACAAACAAGATTTTTTCAAAGAATTTTACCATGGGCGGCTCCCTTGGTTGGAGAATTACCAGCGGAAGTACTTATATTGAACCAAAACTAAGTTTTGACTATGTCTTTGGTGCAAAAGAGCCCTTCAGCTGGTCTGGTGGAGTGGGAGCTGGCTACAATTTTTAGTTTCGTCTATTGCGAGAAATCAACAGGAGGCGAACAAAGTTTCCGATAGCAGATAAGGCAGAAGCAACATAGGTCATGGCAGCTGCACTAAGCACTTTTTTTACACCCTTTAATTCCGTCTGATTCATAGCTCCAGACTTACCTAAAATTTCAATGGCACGGCGAGAAGCATTAAACTCTACAGGCAGCGTAACTACATAAAAAAGAACTGAACCTGCAAAAAGCAAGAGCCCAATATCAACTAAAAAACCAAAGCTTAAAACAAGACCAAGAATAGCTAAAGTGGGTCCAATAGCAGAACCGATATTTGCCACTGGAACAAGGGTGCTTCTCAAAACCAAAGGTCCATACTTTGTTGCATGCTGAATAGCATGGCCGGTTTCATGGGCTGCAACACCTACAGCTGCAATAGAAGCCTTACCATACACGGGTTCAGAAAGACGCAGTACCTTGTGAGAAGGATCATAATGGTCTGTAAGGCTACCAGCTACTTTTTCAATTTTCACATCAGTAATATTATTTGCCTTCAGTAAATAGGCGGCAGCCTGAGCTCCAGTAATTCCCCGAGCTACAGCTTCCTTGGAAAAATTTTCAAAGGTAGATTTTACCTTTACCTGTGCCCACATAGATAACAACAGGGCAGGTACCACCAAAATAAGATAATACACATCAAACATATCAAGCACCTCGTGAATTCTTCAAACTCTTACCTCGAAACGATAAAAGCTGTACATAAGATTCTACTATAAATAAAATACTATTTTTTTACTAGCAGGGGAAATTTTATTCTAAAAAGAAATAACAAAGTATCAGAAAAAGCTTAATCAATGGAAAATTGTTCAAACTGCCGATTATATTATATAGGGAATGAATCAAAAACTATTGAAAATTCATTTGGTCGTAAAAAAAACCGTACCGCTAAAGGAGGAAGAAAACGCGACACGGTTTTTATTATTGCTACTTAATTGGAGTATAATTTATCGGTAAAAAAATGTCAATAGATTTTTTCGCATTCTTTACTTTTTTTTGCGGTTTTTCGCAAAGTATCAGATTAAAGGAGATATAATGGTACGAGTTGGAATTATTGGAGCTATGGATGTTGAAGTAGAACGAATTTGCCAAAATGTTTCAGGACCTATTCTTCATCAAGTATGTGGATTAGATTTTTTAGAAGGATTTTTAGCTGAAACCCCCGTTGTTGTAGTCCGCTCTGGTGTGGGAAAAGTTAATGCCGCCCTTTGTGCCCAGCTACTGATTACAAAATTCAAGATTACCCACCTAATCAATACTGGTGTGGCAGGAGCCTTGGCTTCTGGCTTAAATGTATTAGACTTAGTTATTTCTACAGAAGTAATGTACCATGATGTAGACGCCACAAACTGGGGATACGAAAATTGTACTGTTCCCGGTATGACCCGTACCTTTGTTGCAAATCAGGAACTGGTAACTATCGCAGCAGAGGCATGTGAAAAATTATTTCCCAACAAAACAATTATCCAAGGAATCATTGCTTCTGGAGATCAATTTATTGGTTCCAACGAAATGAAAAACAAAATAAAAGAGCTCTGTAATCCAGCTTGTGTAGAAATGGAAGGTGCAGCCATTGGCCACGTAGCATCAGTAAACAGAATTCCCTTTGTAGTTATTCGTTGTATGTCAGATATGGCTGATGATAATGGAGAATCTACTGCCCGCTTTAACGAAAAAGAAGGTGGGGATATCAGTGCCCAGGTTGTTTGTGCCATCCTTCAATCACTAGGAAATAACCAATGATGAATAACTTATCTCCTGTAATGGATATTGAATCATTGAAAGATGAATTTCTTTCAAAAGAAAAGATTCACTTATATGAAACAGTGTCATCTACCAATATCCTTGCACGAGAAGCTTTAGAAAAAGCTATAAAAGAAGCTCCCCTTCATCACCATGATGGGAGTCTTTCTCAACAGGGGCAAAATCTCCATGGCTCCATTTTTCTAGCTGAACAGCAAACTAGTGGCAAGGGGCGCCAAGGAAGGAATTTCTTCTCTCCCCAAGCCACAGGTTTGTACATGAGTTTGATTATTGTTCCTCCACATGGTGTTACAAATCCTGCTGGACTTACTGCAACAATGGCTGTAGCTACCTGCCAGGCCCTTGAAAAAATCTACAACATTACACCCGCCATCAAATGGGTAAATGATATCTTTTATAATAGGAAGAAAGTTGGCGGAATTCTTGCAGAAGGAGTGATGGATTCCAATAAGGGATATATTCCAGGAGCTGTAATAGGGATTGGACTCAATATTTTGCCCCCACCCCAAGGCTTTCCCCCAGAAATAGAATCAATTGCTGGTGCTATTTTTCCCACTTATTCAAAAGAAAAAAATCCTTTAAAAAAAGAACTAGTTGTGGCTATTGTAACTAATTTTTTACATTTGCTGGAAACTCTTTGGAACCAAGATTCTCAAGACCATGCAAGTGATGGCATTATGGAAGAGTATCGAAATCGATGCCTCATGAAACCAGGCACCAAGATAAAAGTTTTTCCTGTGGCTGGTTCACAAGAAAATGCTTACACCGCTACCTGCTTGGGAATTGACCAGCAAGCTCGATTACAAGTTGTAACAGAATCAGGACAACAAAAATTGCTAGATTCTGGAGAAGTGAGTTTGCAAAGTTTGAACTTCACAAACTCACTTTAATATTTTCTTCTCTATTAAATAGTCAATTAAATTGTCACCAATTCGTAGGAACCTGAACCAAGTCCCATCTTTTCTGCGTGACTAATCTGACTTCTCCAGTCGGTGGAAGGATGATTATCGCAGAAATGATCTCCGTGAGTATGTTCCTTTTCTGCCAAACAGGAACCTGCACTCACAGGCTGCTTATTCACTGCATCTGCACAGGCAATATCAATTGCCACTGGATCAAAGGAAGCGAACATTCCCACATCAGGTACAATGGGGGCATCGTTTTCTGCATGACAATCGCAATAGGGAGAAATATCCATAGCCAAGCTTATGTGGAAATGAGGTCGTCCATGAAGAATGGCTGTGCAATATTCCACCATCTTATAATTCAACACATCGTTGGAGTTATCTTTACCAGGCCGAATGGCATCGGTGGGACATACACCAATACAACGACCGCAACCTGTACAAGCATCCTCGTGAATCAGGGCCTTTTTATCAGTGATGGTAATACAGTCATGGGCACAATTGTTTTTACACTGGGAACAACCAATACATTTTTTTGTGTAAACGTAAGGTTTTCCTGCAGCATGCATTTCCATCTTTCCAGCTCTGGAACCACATCCCATACCAATATTCTTAATGGCACCACCAAAACCAGTTGCTTCATGAGCCTTAAAGTGATTAAGAGAAATGACGATGTCTGCATCCATTACTGCACGACCAACCTTTGCTTCCTTTACATACTCTCCATTTGGAACAGGAACATAGGCTTCATCAGTTCCTTTCAAGCCATCTCCAATAATCACGTGGCAACCAGTAGACAAGGGAGAAAATCCATTCAAATAGGCTGCATCAAGATGATCTAGAGCATTTTTTCTGCTTCCCACATACAAGGTATTGCAGTCCACCAAAAATGGCTTGCCTCCCAACTCCTTCACCAAGTCCACCACCACCTTGGCATAATTAGGCCGCAAAAAAGCCAAATTTCCTAACTCACCAAAATGCATCTTAATGGCCACATATTTTCCAGCAAAATCGATGTTTTCAATTCCTGCAGTAACCATGAGCCGACGCATCTTTGGCAACAATCCTTCTCGGAAGGTTGTGCGGAAATTAGTAAAATACACTTTTGAACTAATAGATTCTGAGTTACTCATAAAAGCCTCCTTCTTCTATTCTACTCTTTTTACTAAGATTTGAATATCACTTTAACTTCCATTTTCAGAACTTTATTCTTTACCCATTTTTCCCAGAATTTTATATCTTCTTGTTTTACTGAAATCAATTTGATATACTGAAAAAATCTATACCAAAGGGGAAATACATGGGAAAATCCAAGGTTAAGCGTTTCGGAATCCTTACATCGGGAGGAGATGCTCCTGGACTAAACACAGCCATTAGAGGCGTTGCCCGAGCTGCAATTGAACAGTATGGAATGGAAGTTATTGGTATTCAAAACGGATATCGGGGACTAATTCAAGGCAACGCAAAAGAAATGGGTGCTGCTGATTTTTCTGGAATTCTCACTCGTGGAGGCACAATTCTAGGTACTTCCCGAGAAAAACCTTTTAAAAATCCCCTTCCAGATAAAAATGGAATGCTTCCCATTGACCATATCAAAAAAAACTACAAAAAATGGAAACTAGATGCCCTCGTTGTGTTGGGCGGAAATGGAACGAATACCACAGGCAGTCTCCTTGCTCAAGAAGGCTTGAATGTAATTGGCCTTCCCAAAACCATTGACAATGACTTGGTTCACACAGATGTTACCTTTGGCTTTCACACTGCAGTTTCCATTGCCACAGAAGCTATTGACCGTATCCACACCACCGCCCACAGTCACAATCGCATTATGATAATGGAACTTATGGGACACAAGGCTGGTTGGCTTGGGCTCTACGCAGGAGTGGCAGGTGGAGGAGATGTAATTCTCTTGCCAGAAATTCCTTATAATATTGATTCCATAGCAAAACACCTTAAAAAGCGACGTGACGCCGGTAAGGAATTTTCCATTGTTGTAGTGGCAGAAGGAGCTTTATCAGAAGCAGAAGCCCTCATGGATAAAAAAACTTTTAAGAAAAGTCGCCAGGCTATGCAAAATTCCATCGGATACCGAGTTGCCCATGAATTGGAATCTGCCACTGGACTGGAATCTCGGGTAACAGTTCTGGGATATGTTCAGCGAGGTGGAATTCCCGTTCCCTACGACAGAGCTTTGGCCACATTGCTGGGAACAGAAGCTGTTCACATGATGGCACGAGGGGAATTTGGGAAGATGGTTGCACTGCAAAACGGAAGGGCTCTGGGAGTTCCCCTAGAAGATGTAGCAGGAAAGATAAAAAAGGTTCCATTAGACAGTCAAATGATTCTGGCTGGACGGGAGGTAGGAACATGCTTCGGAGATTAAATTACAAATGCCACTTTTGTGCCGCTTGTGAAGGCAAAGGCTGTGTGGGAGAAATGCCCGGCATGGGAGGAGCCCTTAACAGTGCTAACTTTATAGAAAATGTTGCTGGCTGGAAAAAGTTAGCGGCACAGTTCCTGAATGGAGAAGCTCCCCTTGCAACCCAAGAACAGGCCCTTTTGCAACAGCTCCAAGAAAAAGGTATTTCTCTCCCCACCATTCGCCTAGCCCCCATGACTGGAGCTGTGGAAAACGTGGGCTACCAAGATGAACGGAGTTTTTACTTTGATTTGATTATTGCCTCCCGTGCTGCAGAAATAGAACTAGCCTTGGGAGACGGTTGTCCCGACGAAAAACTCCTGTTTGGTATAGAAGCAGTAAAGGCTGCAACCCAGTTTTTCCCAAAAGCAAAGGCAGCTGTTTTCATCAAACCCTACGAAAACAAGAAAATTCTTGAACGAATGGAATGGAGCAAAGACGTAGCAGAAATCTACGGTGTAGACATTGACTCCTACAACATCATCACCATGCGGAACAAGGTAAACCTAGAAAAAAAGACTGCAACCATCTTAAAGGAACTAAAGTCTGCCTCTCACCTTCCCTTTGCCATAAAAGGTATCTTCACTCAAGAAGATGTGGAAATGGTGACGGAGCTGAAACCAGACATTGTAGTAGTTTCAAACCACGGTGGCCGCATCGAAACACGAAAAGGCAGTACCGCAGAATTCCTACAAGAATACGGCAATACACTAAAATCTCACTGCAATGAATTGTGGGTAGATAGCGGTATCAGAACTTTTAGGGATTTGCTAGTGGCGGCAAAACTTGGAGCTACCCAAGTGATGATCGGCAGGCCAATTGTTACCGCATTATGTAAAGATGGAGTCAAAGGTGTCATTCACGCAATGGATTCCCTCAGAACTCCATCTAAACATTAATTTGATATAAAGCGGCTACAAAAGATTAATTTACTCCGTACTGGGAACGGTATGCCCTCATGGCATCAAGGTGTTCCCTGCCCTCAATTACTCCATCTTCAATAGCCTTGATGATATCATTGATAGTTACAATGGAGTGAACGGTAATGCCAAAATCCTTGTATGCCTGCTGAACTGCAGAAAGCTCGCTGTCTAAGGCTTTTTCCATTCTATCCACCGTAATAATCATAGCAGTGACTTTTACCTCTCCTGCTGACTGCAACTTTGGTAACACTTCTCTTAAAGCCTTTCCACTGGTCATTACATCTTCAATAATAATGACACGGCTTCCAGATTGAGGCTGCTGACCTACAAAGAGACCTCCTTCTCCGTGGTCCTTTGCTTCCTTGCGATCAAAGCAGTAGCCCATGTCTATTCCGTACTTATCGTACAATGCCACTGCAGCGCTTACCGCCAAAGGAACACCTTTGTAAGCTGGCCCAAAAAGAATATCAGATTCAAGATTGTGTTCTTTTATACAGTCTGCATAAAAACCACCCAACCGTGCCAGATGAGCACCAGTCTTATAATTACCAGTATTGATAAAATAAGGTGCCTTTCTACCACTCTTCAAAGTGAAGTCTCCAAAAGTCAAAACTCCACTGTCACTCATAAATTTGATGAATTCTTCTTTGTACGTCATGGCTCCATTCTATCAGATTTGACATAAATCTTGAATAGTGATGTAATGGAATGTAACCTTATTTATCGAATAAAATCTTATGATATAGGACACAGACATGAAAATCAGAATCATAGAAATGCCCCTAGATTTTGGGGGAAATAGACACGGCTCCGACATGGGACCTTCTGCCATTCGTTTGGCAGGACTCAAAGAACGACTTGCCACCTTGGAGCATGAAATCATCACCTCCTTTTCTCCCATCGATATTCATCCCCAAGAATATGAATCCCCTGGAAGAAGTGACGCAAAGTATTTGAAGCAAATTGTAGCTGCCTGCCAGGTATTGGCAAGTCAAACAGAAAATTCTGTTAACCAAGGTGAATTTCCTCTGGTGCTGGGTGGTGACCATTCAATCGCCCTCGGAACTATTGCGGGAGTTTCCACTGCTTGCAAAAAACAAAACAAAGAACTGGGAATTTTGTACGTAGATGCCCATGGAGATTTTAACACCCACGAAACTTCTCCTTCTGGAAATATCCACGGCATGTGTTTAGCCGCATCCTGTGGTTATGGTTTGCCTCAGCTCATTCAACTATACACCAACGCCAAAAAAGTTGACCCAAAGAACGTGTGCTACGTTGGACTGCGAGATATAGACCCAAAGGAAAAGCTTTTGATGAAGGAAGCGGGAGTTACCGCCTTTACCATGAGTGACATTGACCGCCAAGGCTTTGCTTCAATACTACAACAAGTTACCTCTTTCTTTAAGTCAAAGGTAGATGCTGTCCACGTAAGTTTTGACATGGACGTAATTGATCCCATGTTTGCTCCCGGAGTTGGAATTCCCCTTCCTGGTGGATTAAACTATAGAGAGGCGCTCCTACTTATGGAAGAAATGGCCACAACTCAAATGGTAGTTTCTGCCGAGTTTGTAGAAGTGAACCCTGTTCTCGATGTACGTAGTCAAACTGCCCGTATGGCAGTAGAACTTATGGCACGACTTTTGGGAGACATCATCTTTTAATGAAGAAAATTTTTTTTCTTATTTTAATGCTTTCTTTCTCTCTGGAAATTTTCGCAAATCAACCAAAGCCTACTCCTTTGCCAACCTTTCCAGAAATGAAAGAAGCAATTCTGCTACAAAAGCAAATGATGGAAGATCAAAAAAAAATTCACCCTATTGTTTGGAGTTTAAACTGGCATACTGGAATTCAAAATATCGTTGTAAAACAGCTTGATTCTGTTAATAACGTTTATATGGATATGTCAGAAATTATTTTTACTTCCAATAAATATAAAGGTGCTGTTCTTTCAATTGATATTGCATCATTATTTTCTATTTATTCAAATCTTTCCATTGGCTTTACTCAAGGTAATTTTCCAAAAGATTTTTCAGTAAACACTATTCCCTATCAATCTGCACATTTGAATTCA
>JAZQSR010000174.1:0-1743 GCA_045630225.1 Treponema sp.
GGTGCAAACTCCAAGGGGTTAATGCCGTCACGGAAATCAATGTCATAGACGGAACACATGGATGTGGGATAGGCATTTTGCAAGTCATAGTCATAATAAGTGTCCCCGTCAAACCAACCGACTTGTGTACAACCGTTGAAACCGCCCTTGTAGCTCTGTGCCGCTGCGGTGAGCAACAACATAGCACCGTGGTCATAGGGTTCCATATTGGACACTTCCAGATACCCAGGGCAGTTTTGCATCGGCTCTTTGCCTTTGATGACCTTCTTTATGCCAGAATAGGCAAGCTGGTATTCCTCTTTCGAACCCAGACCCATATAATCACGGATGGCCAGATATGCACCCTGTGCGGCAGCAGAGGAAGCCGTTACGGGCATTTCCTTGTTGATGCCCCACATTCTGCTGGCATAGACCAGGGTTATCAAGGCATCGTTAGCAGCATATTCCAGGTACTTTTCCCTGTTTGATTTGAGGAAGCTACCCATGTTCTCAATCGCACCATCGGGAAGTTCGACCTTTGGAATAGCCAATGCTTCACCCAAAGATTTCAGGCTCTTCTTTCCTGGTGCAGAGTAGCACATTGTGTCACGGAATGCGACCATACAAGCATAGAATTTCCAGCTTGTCCGATGCGGGGAACGGATGTAAACATCTTTCAGCGATACAAGGCCGCCCTGAATGGATGTTACCGAAAGTAGTGCCTGGTCGTTGGTTCTTTCAGTAGCGAAAGCCGAAAGGTCAGCTATACCGCTGTGGCACAGGATTGTAACATTCTGCATTCTGTCAACCATATACTTGTCACGGTGGTTATTGTACACGGCAGCCTTTACATTGGATGTATCAATAATGCATCTACCGAGATTGCCAAACACAGTATAGGAATGGCTAATCCCCGTTGTGCAGATATCCATGATGCTACCGATGCACTGGCTGAGTGTCAACCGCTTGTATACCAGTTTACTATCCTTGATAACGGGCTTTACAACGAAAACGACTTCCAGAACATGAATACCGTCTTTTGCATACAAGGCGAACTGATAGCTGGTTATGTTCCGTTGACCATGTTCCCGCTTGTTCTTCTTTCTGTTGCCGCTGTCAGCCATTTCTGCGGGTTCGTAATAGAACTCGCAATCGTAGGCAATAGTCAGCCTGTGATTATCGGAGCGAACACGGTCCAGGCTGGGCAGCTTTAACAGGTCTGAATTGGCGGGGGTCAGGGTCAAGTTCTGCTTTGGGCTTCCCATAGGAGCTTGTGACCCCGTTGCAGAAAGTTCCGAAATATTGTAAGTTTCGTTGGATTTAGTAACATTTTTACATTCTAAAATGCTGGTATTTCCCTCTGCAATACTGGAAGTTTCCAAATTACCAGTAATTTTACTACCCGTGTCAACTATTCGCCACAGGCATTCAAAGCTATTGTTGTTCTTCTCAGTAGTTGCCTTGTGGGTAAACCATTCGGTGCTATAAAACACCTCTTGCCCCTTGGGTGGAAAGAACTCATAGCCGTTCCATTTGATTTGTTCATTCATCATAAAAGTACAACTCTCTTTCTAACTTCCATTTGAAGTTGTTATGTTGTACTGTGGTGAATGACAAAATATAATTTTTTACTGTACTATCTCAGGTTTCCAGTAAAATTATCGTGTGAGGTAGTGCTGAACCAAGACGTCCGAACGAAAATGACACTCTGTAGCAACCATTAAAACGGCTGTTCTGTTATATACGGTTGCTGCCCCTCTTGCT
>JAZQSR010000175.1:0-16196 GCA_045630225.1 Treponema sp.
GCTTCTTCCTCTGCAATTTTTTCCATAAAGTATTGCTCCAAAGTTTTACCAGTATAAACTTCGTATTCCTCATGAATTTTTTCTTGCAGTAGGTCATATTGTCCCAGTTCAATCAGATATTGGTTGGAATAGATAAATCGAAAATAGAACTTTAGGTAATTATCAATGATTTGCCAGCGGACGTTTCTGCTTTCTGGCTTTGAGAATAAGGGTTTGACTGTCCTGATAACCCCCAAAACTGTTTCAAGGTTTTTGAGATAAGCACCAGTATTCTTCAGAATGATGGAGTCAATTTCACTTTGGGTTGTCTTTCCCTGGGAAATCAACTTTAAAATCGAAAAGTAAATGCCATATTCCTTGCCTATTTCACTGACTAAAATATCCTTTCCGTCTATCAAGAATGGAGAGGTCATATTGGTGGCATAGGAAATCATAGTGTCTTTTGTGGTAGCCTTGCCATGCATCAGTAGGAAGATATATTTTGCCACTCCTCCAGAAAGCATATACAGACACAACAGGTCCTCACTCTTGTACGAAGGGTTGAAGTCTGCAAGGATTTCCTTTACTACGGATGGGGTAAAAGGTTTCAGGTGGATGTGGTGGGTACATCTTCCAAAAAGTGGCTCCTTGGAGTCTTGGAAGATTCTTGTCATCATGGAAAAGATAGAACCACAGGCTATCAAGTTGATTTTTGAGCCAGATTTATAGCTGTCCCAAATATTTTGCATCTTGCTGAAAAAACTTGGTGCGATAAACTGCAGGTCTTGAAATTCGTCCATCACCAAAACAAAATGATTGCCTTGGGAAAAAATCATAATTTGCTCAAACAAATCTGCAATGGAGGTGACGGTACCAAAAATTTTCAGGCCAATGCTTTTTTCCAGAGTTTTTTGCCATTGGGAACATAAATCGGACTCTGAGTCCCTCATAGCAAAAAGGTAGGCACTTTTTTTATCTTGAATAAAATGGCGCAGTAATTCCGTTTTTCCGATTCTTCTGCGGCCTGTCAGCAGGGTGAAGCAGGCATACTCCTTTGATTGTTCATCTATTTGACTGAGTGCCGCTAGTTCTGTTGTTCTATCGTAAAATTGTTTCACAAACCTCTCCTGCTGGGTGGTATAGTAGTTGTATTAACTTAACGCTCATTAACTTAATAGCTATTAAGTTAATGAGCGTTATTCTACTGCAAGACAGGTATTATTTCAAGGATTTAACTTGGATTACTTCAGTTTTACATTCCACCAAACTGCTGCATGAATTTTGCCTGCAAGCCCTTGTTTTTGGTGAGCTTTTTCATGGCCAAGCGGGTTTTTTCAAACTGCTTGATAAGGCGGTTTACTTCGGCCACAGAGGTACCAGAACCCTTGGCAATGCGCTTGCGACGGCTGGGGCCAATAATCAGGTGGTTTGCCCGCTCCTTCTTTGTCATGGAAAGGATGATAGCTTCCTGCCGTTTCATGGCGCTGGTGTCAATTTCCTGGTTTCCCATTTGGGCTGCCATTCCAGGTACCATCTCTATGAGGGATTGCAATGAACCCATCTTCTTTACCCGCTGCAACTGATCAAGCATGTCCTGTAGGGTAAAGGTTTCGCTCATCATCTTTTTCTGGAGCTTTTCTGCTTCTGCTTCATCAATAGTGGCCTGAGCCTTTTCTACCAAGGAAACGATGTCACCCATACCCAGGATTCGGCTGGCGATTCGCTCAGGATGGAAGGGCTCAAAGTCTTCGGTCTTTTCACCAGTACCAATAAACAGAATGGGCTTGCCGGTAATGGATTTTAAGGAAAGGGCGGCACCACCACGGGCGTCGGAGTCAAACTTAGTCAGGATAACACCAGTGAGCTGCAATGCCTCGTCAAAGGTCTTGGCAATGTCTACGGCGTTCTGTCCTGTCATGGCATCTGCTACCAACAGCACCTCGTCAGGGCTGGTGGCTTTTTTAACCTCAGCAATTTCTGCCATCATGTCCTGGTCAATCTGGAGACGACCAGCGGTATCGATAATCAGGGTGTCATAGCCACCCTTCTTTGCTTCCTTAAGGGCATCCTTGGCAACCTTTACGGCATCCTTGGTGTCTTCATGGTGAACAGGAACCCCTATTTTTTCTCCCAGCACACACAGCTGCTGGATAGCGGCGGGACGCACCAAGTCACAGGCTGCCAACATGGGCTTACGACCTTCCTTGGCCAAGCGAGCTGCCAGCTTGGAGGCTGCGGTAGTTTTACCAGCACCCTGCAAACCTAACAACAGAATAATAGAAAGGGTGTCGGGCCCCTTTAGTTTGAGATCCTGCTTTTCATCTCCCAAAAGAGAAACAATCTTGTCATGGATAATCTTTACAAACTGCTGGCCTGGGTCAACGGCTCGCAGAACCTTTTCACCCTTGGCCTCTTCGATGGTACTATTTACAAATCGCCGCACCACCCGCAGGTTAACGTCAGCTTCCAGCAAAGCCAGCTTAATCTGCTCTACTGTTTCTTCTATATTCTTCTCTGTAATGGAGGACTTTCCGCTGAGTTTGCGGACCACATCGGTAAAGGTATTGGAAATTTTCTCTAACATACTCACAGTATACGGAAATCAGGGCCTTGGCTCAAGGGGTGGGGGAGGGGATGAAGACAATAAAAAAGCCCCACTTTAGAAAGGTCTTCCTTCCAAAAGCAGGGCCGTGTATACGGAATGTGCTATTAGAAATTCAGCAAACGCAAAATCTTTCCCTTGAACAGGATGCACAAAAGGTCAAGAACCCAAATGATGTTCCAGCCCAAAAGTAAGCGGAGCAGACCTGCCACAATCTTTCCTTCCTGAAAGCGGGTTATAAAACCAAACAACCAAGAGGTAACAGGAATAATGGCAAAAATAATGCTAATGAGTCTCCCCATTCTAAAATAGTCTTTTCCTCGTGAACCTTTTTTCTTTCCCACGGTTCCCTCCAAAAAAATATTTTTCCATGATAAAGCAAATGAAAGGAATTGTAAAGAAACGATAAAGGTGGTATGTATGGAAGATAATTTTTATAGAAAAATGTTAATAAATTTTTTTCTTGACAGTTGAAAATTTCGATTTTATCATAGTAGAAGAGTCCTTTTATAAAATTTTGACTCAGTATACGTATAAAGGAGATTTTCATGGATTATTCCACACAACAGTTGAGAAATATTTCTATTGCCGGTCACGGTCAGACAGGAAAGACCACACTTTTTGAGCATTTGCTTTTTGTTGGTGGAGTGCTTCCTAATGCTGAAGCCGTAGCATCCGGTAAAACCGTCAGCGACAACTCACCAGAGGAAATCCAGAGAAAGATATCAGTTTATTCTTCCTTGGCCCACATTGCTTGGAAGGATAGTCTTATAAATATGTGGGACACTCCCGGTTCCTCCGACTTTTCTGGAGAGGTGATTTCTGCCTTCCGTTCCAGCGAGCTTGCCTTGATGGTGGTGGACTCCCGCTCCGGTGCCCAGATTGAAACCATCAAGCTGTGGCGTGACCTAGACCGCAGAAACAAGCCCCGTATCGCCTTCTTGAACCATTGTGAGGATGACCGCTGTGACTATGACGGCTCCGTTCAGGATATTCGTAAGAAATTCAGCGTGGAAGTTTGCCCTGTAACTATTCCCATGGGAACAGGTGCTGATTTTAAGGGTGTTATCGATGTGCTCCATGGTAAGGCCTACCTTGTAGCTGGGGATGGAGCTGTAGAAAAGGCTTGTGACATTCCTGCTGAGTACAAGGACGAGTACGAGGATGCCTTGGGCGTGCTAGCTGGTGCTGCTGCCGAAGGTGACGATGACCTTTTGGTTAAGTTCATTGACGAAGGTGAGCTGACTCAGGAGGAAATCATCACCGGCTTGAAGATTGCAGTAGCCAACAACCGTATCGTTCCATCTTTTGCTGGAAATCCTGAGCAGAACTGCGGTCTTGTTCCTTTGCTTGACTTTATTGCAGACATTGCTCCTGACCCATCCCATGCCATTGAAACATCCATTTCCCCTGTGGAAGAAAAGATGGCCGTTAAGTTTGATAGCAATGAGCCTACTTCCGTTTTGTGTGTTAAGACTGCCAGCGACCAATTCTCTGGTAAGCTTTCCTACCTCAAGGTTGTTACTGGAAAGCTTGCTGCTGACTCCGAGCTCTTTAACCTTTCAGAAAAGAAAAAGGAAAAAATCGGTAAGCTGTACCGCTGTGTTGGAAAGAAGCTGGAAGAAATTAAGGTGGCTCAAGCTGGTGATTTGTGTATCGCCACCAAGCTTGCTGTTACTAAAACAAGTGAAACTCTGTCTGCAAATCAAGATTCCTTGCCTTTGATAAAGCTTCGTTTGCCAGAGCCTGTGTATTCCATGGCTGTATCTGCCAAGGAAAAGCGGGATGATGATAAGCTTTCTACCCAGCTGCTGAAGGCTGCAGAAGAAGATAGAACCATTACCTTTGCCTATAACCCAGAGACAAAGCAGAACGTTGTTTCTGGTATGGGTGAGTTGCAGATTGGCATTATCTTGGACAAGATTCGTTCTCAGTCAAAGATTGAAATTGAAACCTCCTTGCCACGAATTGCCTATCGTGAAACAATCCAGAGAAAGGCCCAGGCTGAATATACCCACAAGAAGCAGTCTGGTGGTCACGGTCAGTATGCACGTGTTGTTCTTTCTGTGGAAGCCATGGAACGTGGTATGGAATACGGCTTTACCAATGCAGTTGTTGGTGGAGCTATTTCCAAGGGCTACATTCCTGGTGTAGAAAAGGGTGTTCGTGAGGCTATGGAACATGGTGTTCTTGCTGGCTACCCTGTAGTAGATGTGGCCATCACTGTTCTGGACGGTAAGGAGCATCCTGTTGACTCCTCCGAAATGGCCTTTAAGATTGCTGCTCGCAATGCCTTTAAGGATGCCATGCGTTCTGCAGGTCCTGTATTGCTGGAGCCTGTAATGAACATTACCGTATGGGTTGAATCCAAGTACTTGGGCGATATCATGTCAGACCTTTCTGGAAAGCGTGGTCGAGTGCTGGGACAGAACACCTTGGCTGGCGACATTGACGAGATTCGCGCCCTGGTTCCCCAGTCTGAGCTTTTGAAGTACGCCATTGATCTGCGCTCTTTGACAAGTGGTACTGGTAGCTTTGAAACTTCCTTCAGCCACTACGATCCAATTTCTGGTAAGCTGGCAGACGAAGTTATCGCCGCCGCCAAGGAATTCATCCATGTTGCTGCAGAAGATTAAGTTGTTGGACAGTTGTAGAGCAGAGATCTCCCCATGGAAGTATCTGGATGGGGTAGTTTTCAGATTGCATTGTAACTGGATTCAATAGATGGTGCTAGGGAGAGGTGTTTGCTTCTCCCTAGTTTTTTATTTTAAATGATATACATACAGAAAGTTCAGCTGTTGTTTGATTTTCTAGCTATATTTGCTAAAAACTCTTCCTCTGGAATATGTGCCGTGGTAACAGCTCGGTGAATGGCTTCTGCCAAAACCTGGGCTGCCAAGGTTCCTGCCATGTTCAAATCAGCAGGATGGTTTCCCACAGAGGCGGCATAAACAGCGTCTCCGTCGGCCAAGGTTCCTACTGGATTGATGCAGCGAGGATAGGCGTTGGTGGCCATGGCTGCAAGCTTAGTAAGCTGGGCCTTGGAAAAGTTGCCGTTGGTTATGATGGCAGCAATAGTGGTATTGTTTCTGGTGAACATGTCTTGTGGCTTTGTGATGGAGTATAGAATGTCTTGGATTTTTGCCCAACCAGATCGGTCTTCAGTGGTGATGCCGCCGATTTTTTCTCCAGTACTGTGATGGAATACATCTCCCAGTGCGTTCACCACCACAACGGCGGCCATTTGTAAGCCTGCTACTTCCACCCCATAGATACCAACACCTGCCTTTGTGGCTCGGTGCATGCCTGCAATCTTTCCGATGGTGGCACCTGTTCCGCCGCCGTAATTACCCTCTGGATGCTGGTTGCAGTCTAGGGCATGGGTACAGGCCTTGTATCCCATTTCCTTGTCTGGTCGAATTTTGCTGCTACCGTAGCCCAAGTCGTAAATACAGCTTTGGCACACGATGGGAACTAGGGCAAAACCAGTGTTGTAGCCCATGCCCCGCTGCTCCAAACAGGCCATTACTCCATCGGAGGCTGCCAGTCCAAAGGCCGACCCTCCCGACAAGACAATGGCATTGACAGGGACATCGTTGGTAAGGGGAGAAATCACTGGAGTTTCCCGAGAGGCTGGCCCTCCACCACTAATCTCAACACCAGCCTGAGCTCCTTGGGGAAAGACCAGCACCGTCACACCAGTTTTTGCTTCGAGATCTTCTGCGTGGCCAATGTTCACACCGGGGATATCTTGTAATTGAATTTCTTTTATCATCCTAATCCTTCTTGTTTTGTGGTAGCAGAACGGCAGATTAACGATTCATTTTCAAGGTACAGAGCAATCCGTCAAAGATAAGGCTGGGAATCACCTCGTTAAAGATGCCTTCTCCGTTGAACAGGTGGGAAAATCCTCCTGTTCCCAGCACCATGGGCTTTCTTCCAGAAAAAATTTCTCGGGTGTAGGCTGAAATCAATTCCTTGATACCACCCAAGGCACCATAATACAAGCCTGACTGGATTGCTTCTGCGGTATTTGTTCCGCAGGCCTTTTGCGGAACCCCAATTTCAACATTGGGCAGCTGGGCTGTTTTCTGAGCCAGGGCCTGCATGGACATGTTGACGCCAGGCAAAATAGCTCCACCTAAATACTCCCGTTTTGAAGTCAAGATATCAACAGTGGTGGCGGTACCCATGTCCACGATGATGATGTTGGCATTGGGATAATAGGCTTGGGCACCAATGGCAGCGGCGATTCTGTCGGCACCAATTTCCTTGGGGTTGGAATATTTCAGTTGCAGTCCCGTTTTAACTCCCGGCTTAATGAGCAGGGGCTCCCTGTCAAAATACTTGATGCAGGCACTAGTAAGGGGGTAGTTCAGGGAGGGGACAACGCTACAACAAACGATATCACTCACCTGTTTGGGGTCAAATCCATTTTCCCGGAATACTGCCCGCATAAAGATTCCCAACTCATCACTGCTGGTATAATGGGTTGTGGTATGACGAAACTGGAGAATCAGCTCATCGTCTAAAAAAACACCTCCTGAAATTTGGGTGTTTCCAATATCAAGGGTCAAAATCATTTCTTCCTCCTTAGCACGATTTTTCTATTTAATTTGAGTAGCAATTTTATACAGAATCTTTGCCATTTCTTCTTCGGTTTCTCCTCGGTCAAATGCCACTACCTGATTGTCCTGCAATATGTTCACTGCAAAGGGATGGCTTTCTGAGGTGATGTTGAGAATGTCGTTGGCAACCACAAAGTCAGCGGCTCCTCTGGCAAGAATTGTATGGCAGGCTACCAAAACCTTTTCTGGCTCTGCACCACTGGTCAGTTTAAAGCAGACAACGGTGGGCTCTTGGTGGCCTCCATCCCTTGCCCAGCCCTTTATCCTGTCTGCAAGTTTTGGAGCCGCCTTAAACTTGATTACCATGGATGAACCTGATGGAATCTTTCCTTCTGGACCTGCGGCCACTTCAACTCCATCCATCATCACTGTTTCTGGAATAAAATCGCTTACTGCCGCAGCATGAATGACAAGGTGATATTTCTTTGCAGTCAGTTCCTCTTCCAGCAGGTGTCCTAAATCGGCTCCGCTTACAAATGTGCGGATGGTACATTTCCCCTGGGGCTTAATGGCAGTGGCGGCAGTGAGGGCGGTAACTTGGCATCCTTGGGCAGAAAAATAATCTGCTATGATGGCAGAAGTTCTGCCTGTGGAGGTATTGGTGACGCAGCGAACATTGTCTATAGCTTCCCTACAGCCACCACCAGTAATGAGTATATTCATAGTTCTTCCTTTTTTCTCTTAGTTGGAGATATTGTGATTGTCATGGAGAATATTCTGGATATATTCCAGGGCTTTTTCTGGGGCAAGCAGTTTTCCCTTGCCCACCTCGCCACAGGCCAGCAAGCCTTCTTCTGTGGGAAGGATGTGGGTTCCCCAGGATTCCAGCTTGGTCAAGGCTTCCTGCACTGCAGGGTGATTATACATCTGGGTGTTCATGGCAGGAGCCACAAGGAGGGGCTTGTTGTAGTTGTTGGCAAGGCAGAGTGCTCCGAACAAGTCGTCACTGAGTCCCGCAGCTAGCCTACAGATACAGTTGGCAGAAGCGGGGTAGGCGATAATCAAGTCGGCCCATCGTTGGCTCAAGGTGATGTGGTGCATGGGATCATCGCTTTTGTCAAAGATATCAGTCAGTAAGGGCTTGCCGGTAAGTCCTTCCAAAGATGCCCGTTGAATGAATTGGAGTGCCCCCTTTGAAGCGGTGGCTTGCACTTCAAATCCTTCTTTTGTAAGAAGGCTAATAAGGGAACAAGATTTGAAACAGGCAATGGAGCCTGTAACGTGAATCAGAATACGTTTCATAGTACCTGTCCTTTGGATCAAGTCTAAGAAACCCCGTGAAACTCAGCAGAATTCCACGAGGCTTCAGATTAATTGAGAGAAAGTATCGTTGAATACAACTTATTTTTCCCACAAGATTTCAGGATAGTAGCCTTCCTGAATCTTCTTTGCAATTTCCACCTTTACTGTGGCCCTATCTTCGGGATAGGTCATACCGAACCAGCTTTCAGGTGAGGTATACACCTTAATTTTACCTTGGTTGTGGGCAACGATATTACTTGCAGCTTCTGGCAAAAGAGCTTCTGTCTTCTCGCTGGTCAGATTATTTGCAATAAAATCATCCCAATACAGGTGAAATTCTTCAAAGGCCTTGGGAGAGAAGCCAAAGAAATTCATGGAAACCCATTCCTTTCCAGTCAATTCAATCTTTTGTCCATCCAAGAGGCTAATGATTTTATCACCTTCGTATCCAATCTTTGTATTTTCCTTCATGGAAACAAGATAATTGTCTTTTACAGTACAAACTGCTCTGGAAACTGTTCCTGAGTGGCTCATGGTATTTCCCAAAATAAAGCCTACCATGGCATGTTCTGTGCCATTTACTGGCATGGCGGAAAGATGGGCTCCCAAGGTTTCAAATGCGGAGCGACCATAGTAATCGTCAGCATTGATGACGGCAAAGGGCTCTTTAATAGCTGATTCTGCACAGAGTACCGCGTGGATGGTACCCCAGGGCTTGCTTCTGGCAGCAGCTTTTTCAAGTTGCTCCGCTGTCAGTCCGAATTCAGGAGTTTGGAATACATATTCTGCATCAAAGTTGCGGGCAACCCGGTCAAAGAGTCGCTCTCTAAAATCCTTTTCAATGTCTTTGCGGATAATGTACACCACCTTACCAAAGCCATTTCTCATGGCATCATAGGTGGCAAAGTCTAGCAATGTTTCGTTGTGGAGTCCAACGGAATCAATCTGCTTGACTCCTCCATATCTGCTGCCCATTCCAGCAGCTAAAACCAATAATGTGGGTTTCATAGTAATATCTCCTGCATTTTAGCATATCATGGAAAATGGAATATCTCAAGTAAAAGTTTTCTGTGTAAAAAGTTGATATAATGATTTTGTAAAAAAAATCCCCAGAACAATCTCCGTAAAGAAATTGTATCTGGGGTTTGATTCCAAAGATTTGGAAAAGTAGCTTTACTCAGCTTTTTTAGTCAGCCTTCAAGTTTCCCTTGATGGTGAGGATTCCCTTCTTCAAAGAAGCGGTCAATTCTCCATCGTAGTCAACAGCAGCATCTTCAGCAGCTTCATCGTCTACCAATGTAATCTTGTTCCAGTCCAAGTCAGCCATGTTAGTCTTGTCGCCACCAGCCTTCAAGAACTCGTCCTTAATCAAGAACTTTCCACCTACGTTTTCACCAACACCAGTGGCAATCTTGAAAGACTCATCTGTGTCAATCTTTCCCTTGCTGTCGGTTGTAACCTGATAAGCTGTTCCACGGTGGATGAAACGGATTACCAACTGCTTTCCGTTAGCTGTTACAGTGAAAGCATCTGCAGTAGCTGTATTCCAAGCTGCAACAGGATATAATACTAATGCACGAAGACCAGCAGGAATTGCGTTCTTCTTTGTTGCGTCATTGTCATAGCGAACAACGTTAAATGCGGTTGTGGACTGGGCGATTGAAGCACCTGTTGCTGCATCAAATCCGTCCTTTACACTCTTTCCGTTAGCAGACCAATTGAAATGGTTCTTTGCATCTGCTGCTTCTGTGTTGAAGCGGAAGTCAATTGAAACCTTCTGGGCAACAGCCAAACCTGCTACTGCTACCAAAACCAATGCTGCGATGATAAACTTTGAGTTCTTCATGTGTTTACTCCTTAAATGTATAGATATCTAATCTATAGTCTTTTATTGATACAAATATATATAGATATTCGCTTTTCGTCAAGATTAGCAAGAAATGCCAGCCTCTAGTGCTATCTGTATCATATTGGTAAAGGTTGTCTGCCGCTCCTCTGCTGAAGTTGCTTCTCCAGTGGCAATGTGGTCTGAAACTGTCAGGATGGCCAAAGCCTTTCTATCGAATTTTGCAGCCAGAGTATAGAGTTCTGCAGCTTCCATCTCTATTCCCAAAACACCGTACTTGGCCCAAAGTTTCCAGTTTTCGTTTTCATCGTAGAAAAGATCGCTAGAAGTAACAGGTCCCTGCAAGGTGGTAATCCCTGCCTTTTGGGCTGCTGTGTAGGCTGCCATCAAAAGCTCAAAGTTGGCGGTGGGAGCAAAGTGCAGGCTTCCGAATCGTTGTACTGGCAATGAGGAGTCGGTACAAGCAGCTGTGGCCAAGATGGTGTCACGAATCTTGGTGGAATGGTGGATTGCCCCACAGGTTCCTACACGAATGGCCTTTTGTACACCATAGAACTGAAAAAGTTCGTTTACGTAGATGGAAAGTGAGGGTTGTCCCATTCCCGTTCCCTGCACAGAAACTCGTTTTCCCTTGTAGGTTCCGGTAAAACCATACATTCCCCGAACTTCATTGTAGCATTCAGGATTTTCTAAAAAATTTTCTGCAATGTATTTTGCACGTAAGGGATCACCAGGCAACAAGATGGTGTCGGCAATCTGGCCTTCCTTTGCATTGATGTGTGTACTCATAAATACCTCCGTAAACGAATGTGGGTTATTCCCTTTTTTCAGTATACCCTTAGAATTCTAAAAACACAAGGAAAACATCCCTTTCTTGCTTTGGGTTACGGGGAACCGTACTGCTGAATCCGTCTGAACAACTGGAAAACGGTGCTGTTGCCGTGGGGGAGCTCCCGCAGATACACAATGTCGTCTGCTGGTTCCCATTCTTCCCACAAAAACTCAAGCCACAGGGCCTCTGCCGCTTTGTGGGGGCTTTTATCACTGTCATAATCCCTTTGCACAAAGGCGTAGGTTCCAGCAGGAATCTTTTTGAGGCTGCTTGTATCAATGCCTGCTGGAAGTACCGCATCCAAGCTGCCGTCTGTGTTGGAAGGAAGGCCATATCCACAAAAGCTTCCTTCACAAAGGTATTGATCTGCTGTGGGTTCCAGATTCTTTTTGTCCACTTGGGTGTGAAATTGTGTCATTCGCTCTCCCGTAAAGCCTTGGGGAACAGTGTCACTGGGGAGGTAAAGCAAATCTTTGAATAATGAAAGTCGCCTGATATGGTAGTCCATGGGAAAAGTATAGCGAATTTTAATTTTTTTTGCAGTTTTTTTTGAAAAAACGCATTTTTTTTAAAGTCCAACTCTATAATAGTAAGTGAGGATAAAATTTTGGCCAATATTTTCCTTCGTAAAATATTGATAATGGAGGTTGTTTTGAAGAAATTTTGCTGTCAAAAAAATATATATCTTTGCTTTTTTATTCCTTTTCTTTTGATGTGTGTAAGTATTTTTTCTGTATCCTGTAAAATGACAGCGGAAGGCATTATTTCTACTGCTGAAGATGTTGGAAGTCCTGTTTTGTTGGAATTTTCCCAAGATTCAGCGGAATGTGTCTCTTTGTCTTTTACAGAAAAGGTTGAGCTTTTAAACCTGGAGGTTCGCTCTGGAAATCTTTCTACAATGGGTGATTTAATTTTTTCTGGAGAACAGATCACGGTTACAGAAAGGGGATTAGAGCAACAAGATGGCGTGGCAGGGCAGGATGTGCATCTTGCTGAGGAAGAGGAAGGTGGTTCTCTGTTGCAGGTTGTATTCTCCGATAGCCATGTCTTGGAAGCAGGCCAGTCCTATATGCTTTCTGGTGTGGCTCAAGATTCCCAGGGAAACAGCTTATTGTTTCAAGTTCCCTTCCATGGATTTAATCAGAATGTAGCTGGTGTGGTTTTTAGTGAAGTTCGCTCAGGATACAGCAAGCCAAAGGTGGAATATATCGAATTATACGTTCACACTGGTGGTGATATGGCTGGTATTGTTCTGAGTGCTACTAACAAGGACTTTGAGTATGTATTTCCATCTGTGGAGGTTGCTGCTGGAGAGTATCTTGTGCTACACATGAGAACCCTTGAGCAAGAAAGTGGCCATGTGGACGAGCTTGATGGTAATCTTAATGCATCAACAGCTTCCGATTCCTGTGAAAATGCTCGGGATTTGTGGGTTCCCTTAACAGAGAAAATTGTGGGGAATAGCGATGTGCTGGTGCTGCGAGAGCGGACAAATGGCAAGATGATGGATGCCTTGTTATATGCCCATCCTGAAATAAGTGAAACAATCAAAAAGAAGACACTTCCGGTAGCTCAGCTGGCAGTTGATTCTGGTGCTTGGCAGGGAAGTCCAGAGCTTGACGGTTGGGCTTTTTCTGATGGCCTTACCAATTCCGCCTCAACACGCTCTCTGTCTCGTCAAAATATTGCCCAGATTCAGCAGTCCGCAGAGAATGGGCTTGAGCTTCCTGTAGCCAGTAAAGAGGATTGGCTTGTGACCATGAAGGTGGGTCAGGAACTTGGAATTACCCCTGGCTTACCCAATTCTTCCAACAGGTATATTCCTTAGTTTCTTGAAGGGTGGCTTTGTGGCCACCCGCTATATATTTCTTCATATAATAAGCATTAGTAGGTGAAGTGAAGGTCTTTTCCCTTGACATTTTTATCGTGGTGAGATATAGTACAAAAGAACAATAAAAATATCCGTGTTTTGGTTGGGAGTCGTTCAAACGGCTCTTTTTTTATATTCACAGGGCAAGTTTCTGGAAATTATATCCAGTACAGGGCCTTTTTCGGAGTGTTGGTGGAATACATATCACTTGATTCTATACCTCATTTTGCTGATTGTAGCCCCTTGGTGACAGGCTTGGGTTACGTCCTTGTGGATCTTAAGGTTGTGCCACAAAATGGCTCAATCAAAGTAACAGCTGTTATTACAAAACCTGCTGGTGACTCTGGTGCCGTTGGTGTCAACGATTGTGCCCGTGTCCACCGTGCCCTTCTTCCTCGTCTTGAGGCAGTTTTAGATTCCCAAGATATTTACATGGAAGTTGCTTCCCCTGGAATGGAGCGACTCATAAAGAATCCAGCAGAATTCGCCTTGTTTACTGGGCGGTACGTTCGTGTTTGGGATAGTCAGATTACGGATTGGGTGGCAGGAAAAATTATTTCCTCCGATGACCAATCCATAACATTGGAGCTCGTTGGAGACGGTGTGACAGAAGGGGCTGTACAGGTGCAGCCTGCTGAAGTCAGTACAATTCCCTACCAACGAATATCAAAAGCTAAATTATTACAGTTAGGAGGCTAGGCATGTCTTCTCAGATGGCAGAAGCTATACGCCAGTTGATTCAAGAAAAGGGTCTTCCCGAAAAAGCGGTCCTCACCATGATAGAAGATACATTGAAGGCCGCCTACAAGCGTGAATTCGGTACAAACGAAAACGCTATTGTGGAATTCGCAGAAGATTTGTCAGAAGTGTATCTTTATTCCAAGAAGATTGTCGTTGATGGCGTTTACGATCCCGCCATTGAGATTGAGCTGGAGGATGCACTCAAATTAAATGCCGATGCAGAAATTGGCGATGAAATTGTTCTCCCTGTAGATCCTAAGAGTTTTGGACGCTCCATTATTCAAACGGGAAAGCAAACTGCACATCAGTCCCTGTCAGAGATTCAAAAGGACAGACTCTACGCCGAGTTCAAGGACAAGGTGGGCGAGTTGATGGTGGGTTATTTCCAGCGTGAAGACATGCGGGAAGGAAAAAACAAGGGAACCATCTACGTAGATTTAGGCAAGGTGGAAGGTATTCTGCCTAAACGAAATCAGTCTCCTCGGGAGCGGTACGAAAAGAACGACAGAATTCGTGCCATCGTTACCGACGTTAAAAAAACAAATTCCAAGGGAAGCCCTGGTTTGCAGTTGGTACTGTCACGTACCGAACCTGATTTTGTACGAAGAATCATGGAACAGGAAATCCCAGAAACCTACGACAAGACGGTAGAAATCTACAAGATTGTTCGTGAGCCTGGATATCGCACCAAGGTTGCCGTATATTCTCGTCGTGAAGATATTGATCCTGTTGGTGCTTGTGTTGGTCAAAAGGGTGTTCGTATTCAGTCTGTTATTAAGGAGTTGGATGGTGAGAAAATCGACATCCTGAAATACGATCCTGACCCAGTTGAATTTATCAAGAATGCCCTGTCTCCTGCAGAGGTTTCCACCGTAATGATTCTTGATGCAGACAAACGCCAAGCCTTGGCCTGTGTTCCAGAAAGCCAGTTCTCTTTGGCAATCGGTAAGCAGGGCTTAAACGTTCGCTTGGCAAACCGCTTGGTGGACTGGAACATCGACGTTAAGACAGATGACGAGTACGAAGAGTGCTCACAGCTGATTGCAGAATCTCGAAAAGCTGCAGAGAGCCTGTTTGTTCAGGAAGAAGATACCATTACCACCTTGGAAGAGTTACCAGGTGTTGATCAGGCTGTAGTGGCTATTCTCAAAGAACAGGGCATTGTAGATATTGGCCAGTTCTTGGATGCTTGTGAAAAAGGCTCTTTGGAAGGAATTGAAGGCTTATCTGCTGAAAGCATTGCTGCCATCGAAGACCTCATTAATGCAGAGGTTGAGCTGGTGGAAGAAGAGGCTGCTCCTGTGGATGAGGCTATTGCTGAGGAAGAATTCGTGGCAGAGGATGAAGAGTATCTCTGTCCAGAATGTAATACCAAGATAACAATCGATATGACATCTTGTCCCAACTGTGGTATCGGTCTTAGTTTTGAGGTTGTGGACGAGGAGTAGGATAGAATATGGCGGATGAAACAGACAAGAAACCAAACGAAGGGGATAACAAGCCCAAGGTTAAATTGATTAAGAAAAAAAACGATGTAGCTCCAGCTGCTCCAGAGGTGGCAAAGGCTCCTGCTAAGGCAGAGTCAAGTGCTCCTGCTAAAGCTGCAGAAGCAAAACCTTCAGAGCCTCGCTCTTCAGAACCTAAGACAACTGGAGGTGCTGCTCCCGAAAGGAAAAAAGTTGTGGTGGTTAAAAAGAAAAATCCTGCACCACAGCAACAGCAAAATAAGCAAGAAGCAGCAAAGGCTGTTCCTGCTCAAACAAATGCATCTGCCAATGCAGTTGCAAATTCTAATGCAAAGACAAATGTATCTCATCCTGGGCCTGCTGATTCATCCGCTACCAATTCTCAGGCAAAGGAAACTCCAGCTGCTTCCAAGCAAAAGGATGCAGGTGGAGATCAGGCTGCGGCACAAAAACCAAAACCAAAGCCAACTACTTTTGAGTTGAGTCCCACTCGGCCTAATGTTAAGGCTGGAAATCTCTCCGACAAGCCTCGTGGTGGTTACAATCGAGGTCACAGAGACGGCAATTATCAGCGCCGTGACGGAGGTTTCTCTGGCGCTCAGGCCCGTGAAGGCTTCCAGAATCGTCAGGGCGGATACAATCGTCAGGGCGGTCAAGGTGGTGGCTATAACCGTGGTCAGGGAGGCCAGGGCGGTCAGGGCGGATACAATCGTCAGGGCGGTCAGGGTGGTGGCTATAACCGTGGCCAGGGTGGCTACAATCGCCAGGGAGGCCAGGGTGGTTACAACCGTCAGGGAGGCCAAGGTGGTCAGGGTGGATTTAACCGTGGTCCAGGACGCCCAGGTTTTGGTGGACCTCGCCCCGGTGGATTTGGTGGAGGAGCTCCTGCTCCCATGGAGGAGTCAAAGAAGGTTCCCGCCAAAAAGACCTTCAAGGGAAAGAAGCAAGTCGGAGGCCAAGCGGTCTTAGGAAGACAACTGCTGGTAACAA
>JAZQSR010000176.1:0-2925 GCA_045630225.1 Treponema sp.
GTTAGATATTTCTGTAAAACATGTGAGTACTATAGAAACTGGCAAGGTTTTTGCTTCTGCAGAATTAATAGAGAAAATTGCTGAGACTCTAAATGTATCTCTTTCTGCTTTATTTTATACTCCAGAAGAAAAGTCTTTGGATGATAGTGATTTAAAAAAAATTGAACAAATCATAGAAGAAGAAACTCAAAATGCAATCCAATTGATAAAAAAAAGAATTCATACAGATTAACCCCCCTCTTACACCACCTTCTTTCGCCAAGGGGCTCACTTGTAGTGGAGGAAGAACAAAATAGATGTAATCACCCAAGTTACAGGATAGCTCATTATTTACGTGGGAATTTTTCCGAAAACCAGCCCCTCTGCTTTTTTCCTTTTCAAATTGGCGATTTTCTGGTATCATACTAAGATACAGTGCATTCAAAAGGCTGTACTTGTTGTGTGAAAATCAGCTTAATCGGAGGACAAGATGAAAAAGACTGCCGCCGTAATCACTCCCCGCTGTCCTTACAGTGCTGAGCGTCTTTATGGTATTCGCATAGAAAAGCGAGGGAATACATGGGTTAAAACCTGGAGTTTTTCTCTCAAGGAAGAAGTAGCCCAGCGGGAGCATTTTTCCTCCCAGATAGAAATAGAAAATTTTGTAGATGACCAAGAATACCCTGGTTGTCCCTTCTGTTCCTCCCATGAACTTGCCCAGTGTGGCAACTGTCAGAAAATCTATTGTTACAAGGACGAATCTCAAGTGCGTTGCCCCTGGTGCGGTAGCGAAAGCGAAGTGGTCTTTGGCCAGTGGGAACGAGTTTCTGGAGGTGGTTACTGATGCCCAGCCTAAAACGGGGTGCCACTCTAAAAACCTTGGAGGGAGAAAGCCTTCAGGTGGTGGACATACTGGGAGAAGGAGGCCAGGGCATCATCTACCGAGTTCGGTTCAGGCAGGAATACTATGCCCTCAAGTGGTATAAAAAGATTGAGTCCCAGCGTTTTTACGACAACCTAAAGGAAAATGTAGCTCGTGGTTCCCCAGCCTCCACCTTTTTGTGGCCTTTGGCGGTAACAGAAAAGGATGAAAAGGGTGGATTTGGCTATGTGATGCAGGTAAAGCCCGACTGCTACAAGGATTTTTCTCTTTTTATCTTGAATCGAGTAAAATTTTCCAGCTTTGCTGCGGTAATCAATGCGGCATTACAAATCACTGCTAGTTTTAAAACCTTGCATAACAAGGGTTTAAGCTATCAGGATTTGAACGATGGCAACTTTTTCATCAATCCAGAGACGGGAGACGTGCTCATTGGAGACAACGACAATGTTGCCCACGACGGAGAGAACCTTGGCATTCAGGGAAAGCCTCGCTATGTGGCACCAGAAGTAGTACTGAGCCAGCACAAGCCCGACACCTTCAGTGACCGTTTTTCTCTGGCGGTTATCTTGTTCCTGCTTTTGTTCCGCAATCATCCTTTGGCGGGGGAACGGGATCAAGATGGGGACGACCCTGACGAGAATGAGCTGAATCTGTATTGCAAGAATCCTGTGTTCATCTTTGACCCAGAGGATGACTCCAACAGGCCCAAGGCTGGAATCCATGTGAACGCTCTAAAGTTTTGGCCCGTGTTTCCTGCTTATATTCAGGAATTGTTTCAAAAGGCTTTTCACAAGGAGCTGATGCGAAGGGATGGAGCCAATCGTGAGGATAGAATCATCGAGCGGGAATGGCTCAAGGCCTTGGTGCAGCTGCGTCGTGATTTACTCTTTTGTTCTAACTGTGGGGATTTTACCTTTTATCCCCAGGAAGGACAGGAGGTAGTGTGTATGAATTGCAAGAAGCCTGTGGAGGAGCCTGCTTTTTTGGAGGTTCGTGGTCAGAGGATTCCCTTGCAGCCTGGATTGAGGATTTATCGCTATGATATTGATGCCATCAGCGATTTTACTGTGGAAAATATTCGGGAAGAAATTGGACTGGTGGTGCAAAATCAGAAGGACTCTCGGATTTGGGGTTTGAAAAATCTTTCTGACCTGCCTTGGTATCGTCGTAGTCCCGGTGGTAAGGAAGAGGTCCGCATGACAGGAGAGGTAATTCCTGTTATTAGAAATAATAGCATTAAGTTTGGCACCTTGAGTGAAGGCACAATAAAATAATTTGGAGGATAGGCTATGGGATTGTTAGATGAAGCTGTGGAGATTCCCCGTAAAACAATGGCACTTTTTTTTCTGATTGACACATCAGGAAGTATGAGCGGTTCCAACATTGGCCAGGTGAATGACGCCATGCGAGAAGTGTTGCCTGACCTCAAGGAAATCTCAGACACTAATGCAGATGCCAAGATAAAGATTGCAGTAATGAGCTTTGCTTCTGGCTGTGAGTGGCTAACTCCTGTGCCAGAGGATCTTGATAAGTACAAGTGGACAAATCTTGTGGCAGATGGCGTTACCGACCTAGGTGAAGCCTGCCTTGAGCTGGAGTCCAAGCTGAATCGTTCTGCCTTTTTGGAAGATGCAGTGGGAAATTATGCTCCAGTCATCATTCTTATTAGCGACGGAGAGCCTACAGATAACTTTAAGGCAGGCATTCAGAAGCTGCGAGAAAACAAATGGTTTAATTCTTCTATTAAAATAGCATTGGGTGTAGAGGGTGCAGATTTAAGTGTGCTTAAGGAATTTACTGGTAGCACAGAAACTGCCATCTACCTTGCAGACAAGAGTATGCTGAAAAAATTGATTCGCTTTGTATCTGTTACCTCCTCAAAAATCGGAAGCAAGCGCACTGGTGCTGATGCAGCCCAGACACGACAGGAAGAAGTAGCCGCCGCCATTCAGGAAAAGATGGCAGAGCTTGATGCGGAAGATAGCGTTGACGAAGGCTGGTAATTCCATGGAAAGCCCAGGGATTCAGCTGGTATTTGCAGTGGCGGTGCAGGGGGAAAGCCA
>JAZQSR010000177.1:0-3471 GCA_045630225.1 Treponema sp.
ATTTTTGAAAATCCTGAAGAAAAAAAAGATTCTCCTGTACAAAAAGAATTTCCTCCGGAATTAGAAGCCATATTTTCTAGAATGAGAAAATCAATATTGACTAATGACAAAAAAATATGATATTGTTCTTACACTTGTATATCCTAGGTCTTGATGTATTTCTAGCCCTTATCAATAAAGGAGACGTGTTCAATGAAACGGACATACCAGCCCAGTAGAGTTAAGCGAAACAGAAAATTCGGTTTCCGTGCCCGGATGAAGACCCGTGGTGGTCGTATGGTTCTTAAGCGCCGAAGAGCAAAGGGACGCTATAAGCTTACTGTTTCTGATGAGAAGAAGCCTTACTAATAATTAGTTAGGTATGGGAACAGACTTGATAAGGACGGGGACTTTTACCCGCCAAGAGCGTGTTAAAAAGTACTCAGACATTCAAAATCTGTTTAAAAAGGGGAAACGGGTAAGTGTTCATGGGGCAAAGCTATTCTATTTGCCCAATGATGCAAATATAAATCGTATTGCATTTACCCTACCCCGTGGTTATGGTAACGCTGTGGAAAGAAATTATTCCAAGCGACTAAGCCGCGAAGCCTATCGTTATTTCAAAGCATTCCTGAACACTGGATATGATATGGTTCTTTTAGTCTATCCGGGAAATGATTCGTTCCTTACACGGTGTGCACAAATCCGCAATTTATGCCTTAAAGCTGGAATAATTTCGGTATGAAAAAACTTCTGGTTCGATTTTTGTGTGTACTCATTCGTTTTTATCAAATCTGTATTTCACCACTTTTTCCTCCAAGTTGTAGATTCTATCCCACCTGTTCGTCTTATGCCTTGGAGGCAATTCAACGACATGGCCCTTTTAAAGGGTTTTATCTAGCAGTTAAACGAATATTGAGATGTAATCCTTTCTGCAAGGGAGGATATGATCCCGTTCCATAAGTTTAAACTGCTCTAGGAGTTTTATCTTTTATGGAAAAAAACACATTGATTGCAATAGTGCTTTCTACTATTGTACTTATTACCTTTACTGTATTACAAACAGTAGTTTTCCCTCCCAAGCCTGCAGAGGAAATTGTAGTAGAACAAGAAATCCCTTTAGCAACAGAAATTGCTGAAAATGAAGGTGTCTCTTCTGATAATTTAGCAATGGCTTATCCAGATGATGAAGAATCTTTACAGGAAGAAGAAATTGTAATTCTTACCAACAAGGCAAAGATTACTCTTTCTAATTGTGGTGGAGACGTTATTGGCTATGAATTGCTGGAGCATCGTGACGGAGAGTCAGGTGTAGATATGGCTGATAATGTTTCTGCCCAGAATAGAGCATTTTCCATTGCTTTTGGTGGTGCTGAAAATGGCATTATTCAGGATTTGTTCCACGTAAAAAAGATTGATGATTATACTGTAGGTTTTTACAAGACATTCCAGGATTCAAGAAGTGGTGGAAAATATATTCTTGCAAAGCAGTATACTTTTAAACCAGATGATTATTTGTTCCGATTGGATGTAACTGTAGAAGGTTCCGATGGAATGAACAGACTTTCCTTTGGAGATGCAGCCTATACCATTAGAACATCACCACAGATTGGTCCTTTCTACAATGCTAAGTCCAACAGATACGAAAACAGAACATTCATGTCTTTTGATGGAAGCAAGAAGAAAAAGCAGATTCTAAAAGCTGGCGAAACAAAGCTGTACGAAAATGAATTTACTTGGACTGGTGTTGGTGGAAAGTATTTTGAGATTCTTGGTATTCCTGTTAAGCCTGAAACAATGCTTGATGTACTCTACTCTACCAAAGTTGAAGTAGATGATTATGCTAATGCTCAGGTAATGCTTACGAGAAAGGCCATCATGGAATCTTCTACTCAAGATTCATATTATTTCTATGTTGGTCCCCGAACAGAAAAGAACTTAAAGATTTACAATAATGCACAAGATAACGCTTGGGGCTTGTCCAACTTAAAGTTGAACGAAAGTCTTGAATCTACTGGAATTTTGTCTTGGCTTGAATCAATCCTCAAATGGTGTATGGAGTTGATTTATAAAATCATTCCTAACTGGGGTGTTTCTATTATTATCCTTACCATTTTAATCAAGATTCTTTTGTTCCCTCTTACAAAGAAAAGTTCCATGGGTACTTTGAAGATGCAGGAACTTCAGCCTAAAATTCAGGAAATTCAGGAGAAATATAAGGATCAGCCAGATAAGTTGAATATGGAAATGTCCAAGTTGTACAAGGAATCTGGTTATAATCCTCTTTCTGGCTGTTTGCCCTTGTTGTTGCAATTCCCCTTGATTTTTGCAATGTACAACTTGTTCAACAACTACTTTGAGTTCCGGGGTGCAATGTTCATTCCTGGCTGGATTCCTGACCTTTCCATTGGAGATATTGTTCCTCTCCCTGGAAATTTGCCTGTTCTTGGTAGCCAAATTCATATTTTGCCTATCATTTATTTGGCTTCACAGTTACTCTTTGGAAAGATTACTCAGTCAAGTGCTGCAGCTGGCGGTAATAATACCCAAATGAAGATTATGATGTATGGTATGCCCATTATGTTCTTCTTTATCTTCTACAATGCTCCAGCAGGACTTCTTTTGTACTGGACTGTAAGTAACATTTTGCAGCTTTTCCAACAGATGATTATTAACAGAATGATGAAGGCAAAGCGCGCAGAAATGGAAATGAATAAGGCTGCTGAAAAGAAGGTCTTTGTCCCCAGAAAGAAGAAGTAATTTGATCTTAGCTTAGAATAAAGGAGATATACTATGGTATATGAATATGAAGGAAAAACTGAAAAAGAAGCCATTGAACTGGCTGCAAATGAATTGGGCTTGGAAAGAGACCAGTTTGATGTAGAAATTATTGAGTCTCAGAAAACTGGATTTTTTAAGAAGGGATATGTAAAGATTCGAGTTCATACAGTGGATACAGCTGAAAACGAGAATCCAGAATTTGATGGTGGAATGCCAAAATCTTCCAGAACAATCTTTGCAGATCCCCTACCCCAGGACGATTTTGAGAAAAAACTCATTGATTTTACTGCTTCCATGATTCGAAAAATGGGATATGACGTTACAGTGGAAATCATGTTCCGGGAGGATCACAAACTGGGAATTCGGCTGAATTCTTCTAAGTCTTCCATTTTGATTGGTCGCAAGGGAAAGAATCTCGATGCTTTGCAGTTGTTGGTAAATGTTTACGCTGGTCGTCTTGGTCGTGAAGATATCAGGGTAATTCTTGATACAGAAAATTATCGTATACGCCGGGAAGAATCCTTGGTTCGATTGGCATACAACACTGCAGATAAGGTGCGTATGAGTCGTAAGTCTGTTTTGTTGGAGCCTATGAATCCCTTTGAACGAAGACTCATTCATACTACTTTGAATGATATCAGCGATGTTGAAACAAAAAGTGAGGGAGATGGTTTATATAAACAGGTTCGTATTATCTTTAAAGGATTGAGA
>JAZQSR010000178.1:0-3598 GCA_045630225.1 Treponema sp.
ATGGGTAAGAGCTACAGGAAAAGCTATCTAAATTTAGACGAAGCAAAATTACAAAATAATTATCTCAAGCAGGTGATGGAAACCCTCGACTACGTCTTGAAAACTTACATTCCAAGTGAAGCATGTGTGAACCTAATGGAAGCGATAAAATACACGTCGAGATTTGAGGAACACAAAAGAGACCTGGAGTTCAAGGAGGAAAGAAAAGATGCAGATGTTATGGTGGCAAGAAAATACCTGTATGACAGAAAATACAAACTGGATAGTGTTATATTAAACGAATTTTCGAGAGAACATGGTAAAGAAGTGGACACCGCCATAGTGCATCTGGGGATGTATGCGGATGAATACACACGATCGCTAAACGCATTGGCAATAACTATCGGCATGGACATCTTCTTCAGGAATGGAGCCTACCGGCCCGAGACGGAGGAGGGCAGGAAAATCCTTGCCCACGAGCTGACCCATGTGGCGCAGAGCAAAAAGCGGGAGGAGTACAGAGGAGCCAGCAGGGAGGAGCTGGAACGGGAGGCGGAGGAAGCGGAAGAAAGGGAAGTGCATGACGACGACCCGATAGTGGAGTACAGCACCGGGAGAAACCGATACAGAATGCGGAAAAGCGAGGCGAGGAGGATAGAGTGCATGGCGGAAAGTGAGCTTGCCGAGTGGGTGGAGGGTCAGGAGCGGGCCATGCCGGAGGAAGAATATCTGAAGCTGCTGTACAAATATCGAGAGTACCTAGAGAGGAAGGCATAGGATGACAGAAGAACATGTGCCCGCCCAAGCAACGAGGGAGGAGGCCAAACACTATATATTGCTCACGCTGGACCGGTTCAGGGTGATGACGCTGCATCTGGCAAACAACAAGTCAAGGCTACCTTCGGCACTGAATGGAAACGAGGGTGGTCTGGACTTGCTGTACGAGCTTGAGGCAAGGGACTTTTACAGGAACCTGATGTTCTTGTATACGTCGGACATTTTCGAGGTGCTGTCAAGCGAGGGACTCAGGGAGCTGCTGCTGAAGTGCAAGGAGTTGTCGGACAGGTTCTGCCTGAAGGTAAGAATACCTGCGGACATAAGGGTGGTCGGAGAGGACGTAATAGAGAGGTTCACAAGTGAGCAGATACTGAGTCAGGCTGTGAATGAGGACGGCGGCAAGGAGGACAAGAACAAGCTGAAAACCATCCTTATCACACTGCAAAAAGAGATCGATGATGACTCAGGCAGAAAACAATCACCATTTGAGGGTGGAGAACAATGCCAACTGCTTTCCCGTGATGAGATGATAGAAAAGATTGAAGGGGCGGCCATCAGGATATATAGCCATCTTCGGAATTTGCAGGAGGAACATCGAAATGATGTCAGCAAAGCCACTGATGAAATCTTGAGGCTCACCAAGCATACGGAAAGAGTAGCCGAGGCACTGGAATGGATGAGGCATAGCAAAGAGCTTGAAAATATGGATGATGATGGACTTACAGCGTTGTTAGTGTTGTGTTTGGAAAATCTTCATCTACTGAGGAAAGGGAGAGTGAGCAAAAAGTGCACCCATTCTTATGACGGTGCGATTGACGTGGCAAAGTATATTGTTGAGGAAATAAAGAAGAATATTAAAAGCAAAGAGGCATTGGAAATCCATGATTATATGCACTATGAAAAATACCTCGAAAAAAATTATAATTTTAATGGATTCGCTCCACCTCCAGACCCACTTATAATAAAAGCTATTGGACTTGCCAAATGGATCGAGATGGTTGATACTGGCCATCCGTGGGATCATAAACCAAAGATATCATCTTTGTTTAGATATTGTTCTGTAGAAAGATTTACTAGGAAAGGGAATTTGTCGAAATCCCATTTTCATAAATATAAGAACTTTGATTATTTTTACGATATATGGTCAAATATCCACTATGGATATGTTGGGAGGTTCTGTGGAATCTCGGAACAATTTCTACTTCTTGGTTCTAATCTACAACAGCTTTATGCAAACTTAACATCTTGGAAATTTTTTAGCGGTGATGATAGTGCGGATATAATTAGTATGAAGCTGGGAATGAGGTTGTATGATGAATTTAAGGATAATGAAAATGGATTAACATATACCGTTGTCCTTGAAAGGCTGGAGGGCTTGACGTCAGTAGGAGAGTCAAGGTTGCTGCATACATGTCTTGATAAAAGTTGGGAGGGGATTACATTTGTATGAGCAAAGAGCATGACTTCAAGAGACTCAGGGAAGAGTTGGAAAGAAATGTGATTTTGACGGAGATGCCCGGTGAAATGTCGGAGGAGAAAAAGCGAATGCAAAAACGAAAGATTCACAGGCTCCTCCTTGCTGTCTTGCTTGCTGGTGGCATCTGGTATTTTTTGCCTTCCGTTGTCATAAAGACACCTGAGTCTTTGCAGTCAAGATGGTATTCCATTATGGAGCTAAAGAATAACAGGGACTCAGATGGTCAAAGGAGTTATGAACAGATAAAAGAGTATTTCTATTCTCCAATTTACAAGCCAAAAAATGGTCGGTTGATTATCAAGTACCCTTTGCTGATGTGGAACAAGATAGATTATGTACAGTTTGGCAGTTCATGGTATCATTCTAGTGAGAATCTGCCACGGAGTTCCATAATTGTTCGTAATTCAGATCTGTATTTTTTTAGAATATATGTAAAATGTACGGATGGGGGAGACTTTGAAAGCGTCATGGTAAGAAAATATCCATGGTCAAGGAAAAAAGCATACACATCTTTTGTAGAGTCATGGCCTTATGCATGGGAGGGACTGCCTTGGGAGGAAGGCTGGAAAAGATTCCATGAAGAGTATGAGAATGGAACCATCGATTCTGGCTATATAGATCAATTCATTGTAGAATAATATAAAAGGAGAAAAAGCTATTGACATGGTAATAGGTGCATTATCAGTAGGTGGCGAACTTAATGATAAAAATAATACTCCAATTATTGCACAAGGGCAGTTTGATGTTCTCAGTATAGATGTTAATTTGGGTATAAGAGATGAATGTTTTGAAGTGCTATTTGATTTCTCGAAAGGAATTGTATTGGATATTGCCCTGATTTTCGGTGGTAGGATTGAAGTTAATTGGGAGAAAACTGATGGCCAAGAAAATTAGATTCAAGCTTGTTGCCTTGTGCATTCTTTGTACAGAATGTGTTTTAGGGTTTTTGTACTATTTACTTGATGGAGGACAAAAACCATCAACTCAATTTTTAATTGGAGATAATGAATGGGTTGAAGGCTGGAAATGGTATGATGCAATAAAAGCTCGAAAAGAAGGAACCGCTACAAAAGAACAAATTGAAATATTAGACAGAGGCCACTGGAAGGAGTAAAACATGCTGAACAATAAATATTATGATGGTTATGAAGGTGAAGAAAGAATAAAAATATGGTTTGAGGATGATAACTCAGAAGAAATAGGATTCATTATTTGGAATGGCTTCTTTAATACAATTTTAGAAGGTTGCTTTTATTCAGATTTTCAAAAGAATGGAATTATTGAATGTTACTATAATCAAAATGGTTTTTATGATGAAATCTGGGAAATGATCCATCCTGAAATTGTTTTAGAGGAATTAAGAAG
>JAZQSR010000179.1:0-3509 GCA_045630225.1 Treponema sp.
CACCATCTATGGATTTATCCTCTCCATATTCAAAATTGTGTTCATCTCGTAACGCAATCAAAATATCATAGAATGCCTTTTCCTCAAAGGTAAGTCCTATTTTTCTAAAACTAGCTCTATCTAATTGCATATCCCGCAATATTTTTAATGCCTGTTCCGTTGCATTTTTAATAATTTCTTCTGAAGTAGTTTCTTGAGTTTCACCAGCTTCTTCTGCAGAAAGATGTTTTCTACGAGCATGATATTCTTCTATTGTTTTTTCAAGCATTTCTTGGAATTTTTTGGCAGCAACTTGATTAGTTTTACTGTACTCCGTAATTTGTTTACGCAGCATTTTTATCAATAACTCAAGTTTTGTTGCAGGCATTTTTACATCAGCAAGTTTTTCAAAATATTCTGGACTAAAGATGGCTTCTTCCTCGCCATCCTCCAAAATACTTTCCACTTCATTGTATTTTAATGCTTCTTCCACCATTTTTGATACAAAGCGATTCATTATATCTGTATCCACTTCACTTGTCCCAGCCATTTTACGAACAAAACCTGCAATAGCCATAAAACATTGGGCAAGGGCAGATTCATCTTCCCCAAGTTCACCAGAAGGCTGACAGATATCATAGGCAGAACGCATTCTTTTTACAGTCTTCAAAAAATATGTTTTGAAGGAAACTTTTTGTATTGCCTTGCCACCTTGTGTTTCTGTATTTAACATTTCATTCGAGATAAAAACATATTCAGCAGCTTTTCCCAATAGTCTGTATCTTAAAGATGGATCGCTTTCATGGTTAAGGAATGGTGTCAAATCATAGCCTTTAAAAAGATTTTTCAAAACTGCCAAATACTCACGAAAAATATCTGTTGCCTGTTCTATATCATCAGCTGTTGGAGCGACAGAATTTCCCCCACCATAAACTTTTAAGGCTTCCCGCATATTGTCACGAATACCAATGTAGTCAATGACGAAACCATAATCCTTTCCAGGGAATTTTCTGTTTACCCGACTAATTGTTTGAATAAGCAAGTGCTTCTGCAAGGGTTTGTCATTGTACAAGTATGTTAGAGAAGGAACATCAAAACCTGTAATCCACATATCAACAACGATAGCAATATGGAAGTTAGATATATCTTCTTTAAAGGCTGCATCCAACTCATCAGTACGTTTGTCATTTTTCAACCCACCTAAATAATCGTACATTTCTTTTTTATCATCTTTCCCAACACTTGCAATCATGGCCATAAATGGTACTGGTTTTAATTTTTTCAGTTGTTCATCGGAGACGGCCATTCCTTCTGGCACCTTTCTTTCTATGAACCATTCTGGGTATTTTTCCTTAAATTTAGTCAATAAATCATAGGCAATGGCCCTTGAGGCACAAACAATCATTGCTTTTTGAACTCTCGAGGGGTCATTCTCACAAGAAGCGACATAATGGTTATGAATATCATCTGCGAGACGTTCCAAGCGAGAAGGCTCACCTAATAGCACTTCCATGGAGCTCATTGCTTTTTTACTTGCCTCCACATCCTCTTTTGTGGCACCGTCATCAGCACATTTTTTATAATAAGATTCAATTTGTTCCACTTTTTCCTTATCAAACAATACCTTTGCAATTCGAGGATGATATTTAATGTCAACAGTAAGACCATCTGCAACAGCTTGATCCATTGTGTAGCTATCTATTTTATCACCAAATGTCTGATAGGTTTCATCTATTGGCGTTCCTGTAAAACCAACAAAGGTTGCATTTGGCAAGGCTTCTCGCAAAACTTTTGCATAGGGCTTTGAAATTACCGCCTTCATGTTTTCTTCTGTATCTTTACTGAATTTAATTTTTTTTGAATGTTCAAGTTGTGTTCGATGAGCCTCGTCAGAAAAACAAATTATATTTGCCCGTTCATTGATCAAGCCCATCTTATCATTTTCTCTATCGCAAAACTTTTGGATTGTACAAATATAAAAACCTCCACTTTCACGAAGAGCCAACTCCTCCCGCAATATTTTACGAGTGGGAACAACAGACACCTCTCCAAGATTTAAAAACTCTTTGCTCTTGGTAAAGAGCTTTGCCCCCTGCTTTTGTAAGTCATCACGATCTACTATCATTACAATGGTGGGAGAGCCAATTTCTGCAATATCAGAACAACGCAATGCAAGTTGGCGAGCAAGAAATGCCATTGTGTAGGTTTTTCCGCAACCTGTAGCACCAAAATAAGTTCCACCCTTTCCGCTTTTTTCAACAATTGATTTTACGATACTTTCCTTTAACAAGCGTGCAGCAAAAAATTGGGGATAACGACACACAATTTCTTTTTCTTCGCTGTCAAATTCAGAATCCTGAAAGTATATATAATCACGGAATATTTCTAAAAATCTCCGTGGATTATAAACTCCTTTTATCATTGTTTGAGTTTCTTCAAAGGGAAGTGTAGAAACCTTGTCTTCATTGTTAACACGACGCCAAGCGTAAAAATGTTCGTATGAGGTTCTGACAGTTCCAAGCCTAGTTTTTACCCCGTCTGATATACAAGCTAAAGGACAATAATGTAAAAGATGAGGAATATCCCGCCAATAGCGAATTGTAATTTGCTCATAAGCATTGAGAATGGTGGCGTTTGATTCAGAGGGATTTTTTAATTCAATGATGCAGAGGGGCAACCCATTAACAAACAGAAGGATATCAGGAATTCTGACTTTAGTCTTACCGTTATTGGTATATTCAACAGTAAACTGATTCACAGCCCTAAAAATATTGTTTTCATGGTTTTCAAAATCAATGAGATTCACCATTCTGGCACGGCCATTTTTTGGAGTAAACTGAATGCCGTTTACCATCCAGCCATACACTTTATGCAATGTGGCAAAATCACTTTCTGAGCCAACAAGACGAATCTTGTCCATAATTTCTTGAACTTCGTCTTTTGTCAAATCAGGATTTCTAGCTGCAAGGAACGTTTTCAAATCTTCCTCTACCAAAACAGCTCTTTTTTTGTGACGAACTACTTGAGTACCTGCAAGATACTTCCATCCTTCTTCTTGCAAGTAGGAAAGAAATGCCTGTTCGTATTCTGACTCACAAAATTTTCCGTTGAAGTTCTGTAGTTTTGCCATAAGTTTTCCTTTTCTTTGTCACACAGATTGGTTCAGGTCTAACGACCTTCACTCTTTTTTTCGTGAGTGCCGTTAGGCACGAATAAATCTGACCTTGCGGTCAGTTCTGCAAGGTTAGATTGAAATGGTGGCTCTCGCCACCTGCGAATCCGTGTGACATCCCCTTATATTTCCCAACATCCATTTTTGTCTGCACCGACCCGTTTTATCAAACCGTTTTCTTGCAGTTTTTTCATATTTTGAATAATACTCTTTCTTGAAATTCCAATAATTTGAGAAAGTTCTTCCTGCGTGATAAAAGGATTTTCTTTTATTGCTTCCAATATCTTTTGCTGATTTACAGTAACCTTTTGAGTAACCTTTACAGTAACCTTTTTTTCTGTTTCTATAATTTCTTCTA
>JAZQSR010000180.1:0-24568 GCA_045630225.1 Treponema sp.
GCTATTCGTAGTATAGAGTCAATTAACCCAATGTACACCATCACTTATGAGCTGAATGGTGGTGCCTTTATTGAAGGGTATGCAGAACCAGATAAATTTACTCCAAATATGGAGATTCAGTTGCCTAAACTGCTTGAGGTAAGCAAGGATAATTATTGTTTTTTAGGGTGGTATGAGGATGATGATTTTTCCGGTACACCAGTAAACTCCATTTTGAGAGGAACAGGAGAAAATAAAACCTTTTATGCAAAGTGGGCTCTTGGTAAAATTGTTACTGCTAGCACAGTTGAAAACTTAGATTTGTCCAGTACTAGCGGAGAATACAGAGTAGTTGTTGCTGGCAGCATAGACTCATCAACCATCAGTACCTTGAAAGACAAGCTTACTACGGCAGGAGAATCTACCAAGATTCACCTGGACCTGTCCCAAACCACCGGCCTCACCAGCATCGGCGATTCTGCGTTTGAGGGGTGCAGCGGGCTTACCAGTGTGGAGATACCTGATGGTGTGACCAGCATTGATGAGTATGCGTTTTATGGCTGCAGGAGCTTGACCAGTGTAGAGATACCTGATGGTGTGACCAGCATTAGCGAATGGGCGTTTAGAGACTGCAGCGAGCTGACGAGTGTAGAGATACCAGCGAGTGTGACCAGCATTGGTGATGGTGCGTTTTATGGCTGCAGCGGACTGACCGTATATTACCAAGGAGACCTTGCCCGCTGGTGTGAGGGGGACTGGACTTACCTCATGAAATTTTGTGGTATTCTGTACATTAATGGAGAGCTGGTGCACGGCGACTTGGTAATTCCTGCTGGTGTGACCAGCATCGGCTCTTGGGCGTTTGATGGCTGCAGCGGGCTTACCAGTGTGAAGATCCCTGCTGGTGTGACCAGCATCGGCGTTTCTGCGTTTGATGGCTGCAGCGGACTGACCAGCGTGGATATTCCTGCGTCGGTGACCAGCATCGATGCTTTTGCGTTTACTAACTGCATCGGGCTTAGCAGTGTGACCTTTGAGGAGGGCTCCCGGCTTGAGAGTATCGGTATGCGTGTGTTTCAATATTGCAGCAGGCTGAGTAGCGTGGAGATCCCTGCTGGTGTGACCAGCATCGGCACTTTGGCGTTTTATGGGTGCAGCAGGCTTACCAGCGTGGAGATTCCGTCGTCGGTGACCAGCATCGGCATTTCTGCGTTTGAGGGCTGCAGTGGGCTTACCAGCGTGACCTTTGGGGATACCAGTGGATGGTACGTTACCACAAGTTATACAGATGCAGAAAACAAGACTGGCGGTACAGCAGTTCCCCTGTCTCCTACGGATCTTGCTGCCAATGCGGAATTGGTGAACGGTACCTACGACACGTACTATTGGTATAAGATTGACTAGTGGTGGGGGAGGATGGATATGATGAAGGATGAGTTGACGGAAAGGGAGCTGTATCAGGAGCTGTGGCAGGGGAGGGACTTTGAGATTAATCACCTGTGGCAGCGGTCGATATTCCTTGGGGCATTCATGGTGGCCATTGCTGCAGGCTACGGGGGACTTGCCCTAAAGTTGCTCTTTCCTGAGTACGAGGAAGGTGCTTCCGTTGTCTCCACCTTCTTCCAACAACTAGCAGGTGCTGGCTTGAGTTACCTGGGGATGGTGTTCTCCATCCTGTGGGTGCTCATGGCCAAGGGGTCAAAATTCCTGCAGGAGCGGTACGAAGCCTCTATTTCTTGGATGGTGTATAACAGCGACATTGCCAAGCACCTTCCAGAACAGGCTCCCTATCACGGCAATCTAAAGCCGCTGGCAAAGGACAAATGCAGTGACAATATCTTTTCCCCCTGTCCCGCCCACTATTCCGTGTCCGCAGTTAACTGGGTTGTTGGACTGGTGGGTATTCTTTGTTGGTCTGTTTTATGTATGGTGCATCTGGGAAAGGCCCTAGAAAAGAAATTTGAACAGTTCAATGCCCTGCAAGTCGCGCTGGGAAGCATTGGAACCTTCCTCCTGCTCAGTGCCGTTTCGCTTGTCGTAATAACCTGGCTTTGCAAGTCCCAGTCAGAGTGGTAGTTTGGAGCGGCAATTTATGGAAGAAAAATACAGACATTTTCTTTTTGGAATAGTTGCATCCGTTGGCTTGTGTTTCATTATTCTTGTGTTTTTTACGGGGGATGAAGTACGGTTTGATTTTCTTTCATTCATAAGTATTGTCATTCTCCTTGTATTGTTTGTAGTACTAGCTTTTGACATTGTTTTACTGGCAAGAATTCTTTGTGGATGTCATAATGAAATAAAATGGCACATTGTTACAGAATGCTCGCAAGATCAAGAGCTGCGCAGCAAAAGAAACCTTCTTTTTCACCAAGACATAACAGTTTTTCCCAGTAGCATAATTTCCTATTGTGAAGCCGTGGAGCGGGTGGAATTTGCCGGTTCTGACTGCTATTTTATACCAGGTTCTTTCGAGGGCTGTGCCAATTTGGAGTACATCAAGCTTCCCCACCGCTTGGAAAGAATTCCAGACAATATGTTCAGAAACTGTTCCTCTCTCAAGGAAATCATCATTCCCTCCACTGTTGAATCAATTGGAAAAAATGCGTTTGATGGCTGTAGCGGGCTCACCAGCGTGGAGATTCCTGCGGGTGTTGTGGATCCCGGCCTATTTCCTGCGGTAACTGGTGAATGCAGGGTAGTTGTAACAGGTGAAATTACCGGCTCCACTGTCGAGAAATTGAGATCCATGATTGACGGAATGTCTGCCGGAGCAAAGATTCACCTTGACCTGTCCAAAACCACTGGTCTCACCACGATTGCCGGGTTTGATGGATGCAGAAGGTTGGTCAGTGTGGTCATTCCAAAAGGAGTGTCGCATATTTCCATTAGGGCGTTTGCGAACAGCGGCTTGACCAGCGTGGTGATACCGTCTTCGGTGCTTAACATCGGTTATTGTGCGTTTGAATTCTGTAGTAGCTTGACCAAAGCGATTTTTTTGGATCCCGATGGATGGTACCATGGTACTGCTAATATTGGTAATCAGGATTATATGATGAAGCTTGATAACTCTTATGATAATGCAAGCACACTTAGGGGTGATTCTTGGGGCTTGATTAAAACGAGCATCGGTGAGAGAGCGTTTTCTGGCTGTAGCTGGCTTACCAGCGGGAAGATACCAGCGGGTGTGATCAGCATCGGCGATGATGCGTTTTATGGCTGTAGCGGGCTGAGCAGCGTGGAGATCCCTGAGTCAGTGACCAGCATCGGCCGTGGTGCGTTTAAGGGCTGCAGCGGGCTTACCAGCGTGACCTTTGGGGATACCAGTGAGTGGTATGTAACTGAGAGTTATGTAGATGCAGCAAAGAAGGCTGGTGGTGGAAAGGTAGTTAAACTGCCCTTCATAAAGCCTACTGAAAATGCGGAATTGGTGAAAGCTGCCTTCGGGTGGTATTGGTATAAGAAGAAGTAGTAGTGGTGGGTGGCTGGGGGCAAGGAAAAGTTCCCGGGTGTGAATATGCCCCTTGAACCAGTGAGTGGATGGGTTTCAAGGGGGCTTTTTTTGTGGGGTAGGTGGTGGAATGGATAATTGTTTGTATAGATTTACTTAGTTTGTGCTAGTTCCAAAACTGTTTCTAGTGGGAGCGAGGTACCAAGAGTTACTTGTTCGGGAGAAAGCCCCATGGCAAGAAAACTCCTTGCAGTTTCTAGCTTTGTTTGGTAGGCTCCACGTTCCAATCCTTGCTCCAGCCCAATGGAGATTCCCTCTTCCCTGCCTGTTGCAAGCCCAATGGAAATACCTTCTTCACGACCAGTGGCTATACCTTTTTCAAATCCTTCATCGTAACCGTCATATCGTGCATCTGCCATTTTTACAGCCCAAGTCATGTAGTGCCTCCTTTCCAGTGAGTTATTTTTCAGCGTGATGATGCTGGCTGAAATTGTTTGGGCAAGCTCTGATTCCACCACTCCCATCTGTAAATAATGATAGAACGCTTGCAATTTCTGGTCAAGGGCTGAAAGCTTGGTAGCGGTGGTGTTCAAAAAGATGCGGAGGGAACCGTCTTTTAGCTTGAGTTTAGGCTCTTCATCACAAGTGTACCGAAAGGTGTAGCGGGGAAGTTGTCTATTAAAAGGATCAAAGGTACAGATAAAGATGAGGATATTGTCTGGCAAATTGCGATATTTTGCTCCAGTGGGAGTGGTGCTGACGTCTGCCACGCTCTGGTAATAACGGCTCCGTTTTGGAAGTTCCTCCTTGTGGCCAGTTTGCATTTCCACCGTGATGATACGGTTTTCATCTCGCAAAAATACGTCCATAATGATTCTCATAGAATCTGGGTCGGTTTTGTGTTCGTCCTGGGCGGAAAGGTAGCTGATTTTTCCAATTCGTACTCCAAGAATCAGCTCCACCACTTGGCGACAAATATTTTCGTCGTGCATGATACGGGAAAAGATAAAGTCGTCGGTAAAGGTGAGATTTTCCCACTTTTTTTGCAATTCTGCTTCTGTGAGCATTTTTCCTCCAAGTTTTTTCTTTACATATTTATTATTCGCTTTAAATTTGCAAAATTTGTCTTTTTTCTAGGAAAAAGTTTGTTTTTTTCTAAAAATTTTTTAAGATGTGGCCTTTGGCTATGTCCCTAGAATGCCCCATCTATCCACAGTATAGCCCGATGAATAAAAGAATAAACGGTGGCTGGGATGACAGGAGGGGCACCTACCGACGCCGCCCTCTGAGCGTAGCGAAGTGCGAGGCTGGGTAGGGTTCCCCAGTCACCACTTTAATATTTTACTCCTCTATGCTATACTCCATCCCGTGGAAAACATGAGAAGAACCGTCACCTGTGGCGATTTGCGCGAGGCTGACGTTGGAAAGACAGTTATATTGAATGGATGGATTCACCGTAAGCGTGACCACGGTGGTATCTCTTTTATTAACCTGCGAGACCGTCACGGCTTGACCCAGGTAGTGGTGGATTCTGACTCCCCAGCTCACTTGGTAGACCTAGCCTTGGATTTAAAGATGGAATATTGCTTGGCTGTGGAAGGAGTTGTTCGTGGCCGCCCAGATTCCATGATTAACCCAGAAATGCCCACTGGAGAGGTGGAGGTTGTAGCCAAGGAAATCCAGGTGCTTTCCAAGAGCGAAGTCCTACCCTTCATGATTGACGAGGTAAACAAGGACGGAACTCCAGTAATCCCCAACGAGGATTTGCGCCTTAAGTATCGCTACCTTGATTTGAGAACTGCTTCAATGCAGCATCACCTGTCACTTCGCCACAAGGTAACTATGGCAGTTCGCAACTACTTGGATGGACAGGGCTTTTACGAGCTGGAAACTCCCACCTTCATCAAGTCTACTCCAGAAGGAGCTCGAGACTATCTTGTTCCCTCTCGTCTCTATCCCGGTAAGTTCTACGCATTGCCCCAGTCTCCCCAGCTGTACAAGCAGCTTTTGATGGTGTCTGGCTTTGACCGCTATTTCCAGATTGCTCGTTGCTATCGTGACGAGGATGCCCGTGGAGACCGTCAGCCTGAGTTCACCCAGATTGATATGGAAATGAGCTTTGTGTCTCGGGATGACGTACTTTCCATGACTGAGGGAATGATGGCCCACGTGTTCCAGCAAACCATGAACATTACCTTGGAAACTCCCTTCCCCCGCATTGCCTACGATGATGCCATGGATTGGTACGGAAGCGATAAGCCTGAGCTTCGTTTTGACATGAAGATGCAGGATGCAGCCTTTATGGCAGAGGTGGGAAGCTTCCAAGCCTTTAAGGATGCTCTGGCTCCCAACGAAAAGGGCGTAGTAACAGGTGCTGTAAAGGCTCTGGTGGTGCCTGGGGTTGCTGCTGACTATAGCCGCAAGAAGATTGAAGAGCTGGAAGGAACAGCCAAAATCTACAAGGCTCGTGGATTAGGCTGGACAAAGGTGGCTGGATCAGCTGATGCACCTGTTTTTGAAGGTGGAATCGCCAAATTCTTTGAAGGTCAGGCTGCCTTGGTTTGCGAAAAACTGGGAGCAAAGGCTGGAGACTTGCTGCTCTTTGTTGCTGATCAGAAAAAATCTGTTGCCTGCACTGCCTTGGGTGCTGTTCGCAGTCGCTTAGGTAAGGATTTGAACCTGTGCAATCCTGATGAGTTTGCCTTTGCTTGGATTGTGGACTTTCCCATGTTCGAGTGGAACGAGGAAGAAAACAAGTGGGACACTGCCCATCACATGTTCACCATGCCCCAGGAAAAATATCATGCCACACTGGAAAGTGACCCAGGTAGCGTAAAGGGTGACTTGTATGACTTGGTTCTCAACGGCTACGAATTGGCCTCTGGTTCCATCCGTATCCACGATCCTCAGCTGCAAAAGCGGATTTTCCAGATTGTAGGCTTTGACGAGGCAGAAGGACAGAAGAAATTCGGCTTCTTAACCGAGGCATTCAAGTACGGAGCTCCACCTCACGGAGGAATTGCTCCTGGATTGGACCGCTTGGTAATGCTGATGTGTAAGGAAACTTCTATTAAGGAAGTTATCGCCTTCCCAAAAAACAGCTTTGCTCAAAGCCCCATGGACGATTGTCCCTCCGAGGTTGACCAAAAGCAGATCGATGACTTGCATTTGATTATCAAGGATATCTAAAAAGTCAGGTTATCTTGAGATAGTTTCTATCTTGGGATAGCCTGCTAAAAAAAGAAAGCGTGGATTTCAGGTTGAACACAACACTGATTTCCACGCTTTTTTTGTATCCCAGCTTTCGGCTGTTCTATCACTTAAATACTGATGTTTATCATACTGGCAACTTGAGCCGACTGGGCATACACACTTTTGTTATGACGATAGGGATTTGTTACTGTTGCCATCCGCTCCTTTATTTGACCCATGTGCATTCTCAGCAAATTGCGGTTGGACTGATTTCGCTCCAAAACCTGTTGCTGTAGATGCTCCAAATCGGCCTGCAAGCGGGGAATATCTTCCACATCCCCATCACCTTTACAAATACGTTCTTGATACATGAGTTCCATGGGCTTAATAACCTTTTGCAGGCTGATGATGTGGGATGCAATCTGCTGTTCAAGTTCGGTGTGAGCCAGCAAAGACTCTGTATTTTCCTCCTGAATCACCTTTGTTTGAGATTCTAGAACGAGAAGATACTCCCGAAATTTCTCCCGCTGCTGTTCTAGCAAGGAGCGAAAGCGGCGGAGAATTGCAGTGCGTTCATCAATTTCAGCCTGAGTTAGTTCCATGGCCTTACCCGTTGATATCAATACCGTTCATGAGAGGTGCAGGTTCACGTCCAGCCTCTGTAGCAGCTTCTGCCCAAGCATCTCTCAACTGCATCAACATATCTTGGATAAAGGTAATCTTATCCCGATTGTGACTGATGGATATGTTCATCAGTTCCTGATTAAAGTAGATGTACAGTGACATTAAATTCTTTGAGATGTCTCCACCAGCATTCATGTCCAGAGAAATCATCAACTCAGTGATAATTTCCTGCACCTTGATAATGTGCTTGGAAAACTGCTCAATATTCTGAGCCTCAATTTTGTTGCCACCCATAAGATAGGACACGGCATAGCTTAGTTGGCGGATAGCCTCATCGTACAACATTACAACAAGTTTTCCCTGACTAGCTGTTTTTACACCAGTGTCCCGATAGGCGCCATAGGCGCCATAAGGTTGACCGTAACCCATATTTACCCCCTACAGTTGCTCCTTTAAATATCGGAGTGGCAAAAATGCCCTTTAGTTTTAATTTAAAAAAAACAGAACAGTCTCGACTATTCTTCTTTTTTTTCGTATATTCTTAGTATGAGGTTAAATAATGAGCGATTCTAACGATAAAAATAATAAAAATGATAAGAAGCAAAATCAAGATCCCTTTGATTTTTTCAAATTATCTCCTGAATCAGGAAACAAAAAAGGTGGTGGTGGAAAAAAAGGGTCATCCTTTCCTTTTTGGATCATTATTTTAATTGTTGTGGTGGCTATTGGCATCATCAATATGATTCTTTCTTCCCAGCCAGACAATTTGATTCCCTTTTCTGATTTCAAGGCCATGATTCAAAATGGTCAGATTACCCGTGTGGATATTGGAGAAACTTATTTCACCGGATATTTGGGAAATGTTAGTGCCGATGAAAATCCTTCTTCTGGCTTGAATCTTTTTAGCACTCCTGCTGCAAATACAAGTAACTCCGTTCGGACTGCAGGAATCTTGACGGAAAGTTTCCTGCAATTGCTGGACAATGCCGGGGTTTCCTATGAGGTTGTGGCAAAGCAGAACGGATTTTTGACCCAGCTATTGGTGAATCTGATTATTCCCTTTGGCTTTATCTTCCTAATGTGGATGTTTATCTTCCGCAAGATGGGTGGTGGCCTTGGTGGAAGCATTTTTTCTGCCGGTAATTCCCGTGCCAGCGCTGTGGAAGAAGGTTCCATTGTAACACGATTTGCCGATGTGGCTGGTGTGGATGAGGCCAAGGAAGAGCTGGTAGAGGTGGTGGACTTCTTGAAATCACCTGAAAAATACACAGAAATCGGTGGAAAGATTCCCAAGGGTGTGCTTTTGGTAGGACCTCCTGGTACGGGAAAGACCTTGCTGGCTCGTGCCGTTGCTGGTGAAGCCGGTGTTCCCTTCTTTAAGATTTCTGGTTCCGACTTTGTAGAGATGTTCGTTGGTGTTGGTGCCAGCCGTGTTCGTGACCTGTTCCGTCAGGCTCGTGAAAAAGCTCCTTGTATTGTATTCATCGATGAGCTTGATGCTATTGGTAAAAGCCGTGTAAACAATATTCACGGTAATGACGAGCGGGAGCAAACCTTGAACCAGCTGCTGGTAGAAATGGACGGCTTTGATAATTCCAAGGGCTTGATTCTCTTGGCTGCCACTAACCGCCCCGATGTTCTTGACCCAGCCTTGCTGCGCCCTGGCCGTTTTGACCGTCAGGTAGTGGTGGATCGTCCCGATGTAAAGGGGCGGGAAGCAATCCTGAAGATTCACGCCAAGAACGTAAAGCTGGGAAATCAAGTGGATTTAGCTTCTATTGCCCGTTCAACTTCTGGTTTTGCTGGTGCTGATTTGGCTAACGTGGTGAATGAAGCTGCTCTTTTGGCTGTTCGTGCTGGTAGAAAGGAAGTCCAGATGGAGGATTTCCACGAGGCAGTGGAAAAGGCCATTGCAGGTTTGCAGAAGAAAAGCCGTGTTATCAAGGAAAAGGAGCGAGAAATCGTGGCCGTTCACGAAACTGGTCACGCCTTGGCAGCAGCCTTTACCGAGGGAGCCGACAAGGTACACAAAATTTCAATTATTCCCCGTGGAATTGCTGCCTTGGGCTACACCTTGCAGATCCCAGAGGAAGATAGATATCTGCGTACCGAAAAAGAATTGTACGGAGAAATTGATGTTTTGCTTGGTGGACGGGCTGCAGAGCAGGTTTGCTTTGGTGAAGTTTCCACTGGTGCTTCCAATGACTTGCAGCGAGCTACAGACATTGCCCGCAAGATTCTCACTGACTACGGTATGAGCGACAAGTTCAAGAACGTGGTGCTTTCTCAGCGAGGTGGTGGCTACGGTTCAGATTCTCCCCAGTTGGTGCGAGAATATTCTGAGTCAACACAGCAGTACATTGACCAAGAATTGGCTCGCATTATGGATGAGCGGTTCACTAGTGTGGTGAATATGCTTACTCAAAAGCGTGATCTACTGGACTATATTTCCCAGCGGCTTTTGGAAAAAGAAGTTATCGAGCAGGCTGAATTCGAAGACATTATCAATGCTCGCCAGCACTTGGACGAGTTGCCTAGTAGTACAGTCTAGGAGAAGGTATGGTAGCAATTAAAGCTTATTACGATGGGAAGTATTTCGTTCCTTTGGACGAGATGAAATTCAGACCTCAGCAAACTGCAATTATTGTTGTAGAGGATGATGTTTTAAGTGAAAAGACATCATCTTGCAGAGGCTTGGCAAGTGCTTATGCTAAACCTGAATTGATCCAATTTGAAGAGGAATTAATTGCTACCACTTTCTCTGGAAAATAAAATGACACTTATCGATACAAATGTTATTCTTCGGTACATATTGAATGATATACCTGAACAGGCAGATAAGGCAGAGTTGGTTATAAACTTGGGTGCATTTACTTTGCCAGAGGTAGTTGCTGAAGTTATCTATGTCCTGACGAAGCTTTATGGGGTTCCACGAAATAAAATTTCAGAAATTATCATCCCTCTTTTTGATGAAATTGCTATTCAATATAAGGATGTAATCATATGTGCTGTGAAAGTTTTTGCAGAAACAACATTGGATTTTGTTGATTGTATCTTGATATCTAGAAATAAGATTTTAAATGAACCAGTATTTTCTTTTGACAAGAAATTAAATAAACAATTAAAAACTCAAAGCTAGAGACTTATTAACTTTCTAAAATCACTGGAATGCCATGGGGAAAATACCTAAAAGGCATATTCCCCCGTCTTGAGCAACAGTTTCTCCTTCTTCCAAATGGATATACCCTAAATTCGATGCATGGCACTAAAAACCTTCTCGTGCATGATGTTGATGGAAACGGAAAGCTGCTGCCCCAGCTCATTTAAGGCGGTGCGGAGCTCTTCCATGGGGAGTTTTGTGGCAGATAAATCCACCATCATCATCATCACAAAGTTGCCAGAAAGAATGGTTTGGCTAATATCTGCTATGTTAATGCTATGCTGAGCAAGGAAATTGCTCACCTTGGCAATGATGCCCACTTGATCGGTTCCTACCACGGTAATAATTGCGTTCATACTAAAATGATAATGAAAAAAGCCCCCTTTGGAAAGGGGGCAGTAGGCGACTAAAAACTGATAATTTCCTCATGAATGGAGATGGCAAAATGGTCTGTCATGCCAGAAATAAATTCGATGACGCACTTGTTGAAGCTGTCGGGTTGGGACAGATCGAACACTGGCTTGATGGAGTCGAATTTGATTAAAGCCCGTTTTTCAAGATCGTAGCTGGTGTATTTTACTAGCCAGTCTTCAAAGGTGGTGCTCAGCAGGGGATATTGCTTGAGGCAGAATCCCACCTTCTGGCTGGGAACAAAGGGCTGGGTCTGGCACAGTAAGCGGTAGATGGTGTGGATAATCACTGTGGCGTAGTGCTCAAATTCTTGGAGCCGCCAGTGGTTGTAAATGTTGGCAAAGTTAAAGGATTTTAGCTTTTTCATGAACTTAAAGTAGGCGGGTGAAAATACCAAGCCTGCTTCTGGGGAGCTTTGCTGGCACAAATCCACAATCAAGTCGTTGATGAGGACGGTGGTGTTAACGGTTTTACCTGTTTTGGTGGCGGGAAAGCCAAAGCATTCTCCCACAATTTCCTTCAACTGGCGATAGGCTCCCATATCCAGAATGTGATACTGGCGAGCATCTTCAATGTCACGGCCAAGGTAGGCGATTTTATCAGAAAGCTTTACCACGCAGCCTTCCCAGGTGTAGGGCTGAACACTGCCCGCCTTCTTGATGTCGTATAGGGACATGGCTTGGCTACGGGGCCGAATGCCGCTTTCGTCCACCTCGCCGCAATGACACACAATGCCGTCTCGCACAGCGTAGGTCAAATCTAGGTTTTTTGCCCTGCCTTCTGGATCCTGCAATGTTTCGATGTAGTCTGCAAAAAAGAGGCTGTTTCGTTCATGCCAAAATCGTTTTGGTGCATTTTCTCCTGGCTTTTGTGGTAAAAGCTTGTTCAGGCACTCTTCTCCAAAGTGGCCAAAGGGAGCATGACCTATGTCGTGACCGATGGCTATGGCAGAGGCCAGCTGTTCGTTCAAGCCCAAGTACTTGGAAATGGTGGATGCCACCGATGCCACGTGAAAGACGTGTTCCATACGAGTGCAGATATGGTCGTTTTTGGGGGCAAAGAACACCTGAGTTTTGTGCTTTAATCGACGAAAGGCCTCGCAATGGAGGAGGCGAGTGTAATCTCGCTCAAAATCGGTACGAATGTCATTGTTTCTAGAATACAATTCATGTTGCCTCTGAATGGCTTGCTGCCAGTTGGGGTTTTCCTTTCTACAAGCTACCTGAATAAATGCGTCTTTCATGGCTCAACTATACTTTCTTCTATTTGTTTGTACAAGATTCTTTCCTTCAAGGAAGAGAAATTGAAATTTGTTTTGGAGAGCTCTTTCTCTTACAGTAAAAGTATGAGGAACATTTTTTTTACCACAATTTTTTTTGTCTTTTCACTTTTTTCTTTTCTGGCTTGTTCCGCCTGTACAGTAGCACCCTCTAGCAGTACTGCTCAGTTAGATAGTTTTTATCACCAAGCAGCAGTTCCTCTGAACATGCTAGATGCTTCTTACAATGTGAACGGATTTTTGCCTCAGCAGGTGTACATCAAAACTCTGACCCAAACCTTTTGTCGGGACTACCAATTTTGTCTGGTGGATGGCCTGATTTATTACAAGCTCATGCCTAATGCCCAGTACAGCAATCCTGGCATAGATGAAACTGAATGGCAGCTTTTATGCGAAACAGGGCTACCTTTTCCTGCAAAGTCTGGGGCATTTCCTGTTCCAGAAGAAATTGTAGAAATTACTGCTGATGCCGATGCCCTTGTGACTTTTGATTCAGAGGGAGGTATGTACCAGCTATTTACCAACGACAATGGGCCTGGAAAACCCTTTCAGTGGATCGCAGATTTTGGCTTTCCTGAGCGAGTTCATTTGGTACAGAACCAGCTGGTAAAAAACAAGCGGGCCTGGGCCATGGGTGCTCGTCGTCAGGATGTGTTGTGGCACGAGGATATTTTCGGCAATCCCCACCACTATGGTACCATGGGTATCGAAACCATCTATTTTTTAACAGAGGATGGACAGCACATTCGTTTTACGGACTCTGGCCTCCCTGCAGATTTTAGTCGCAGCATCCAAGGCCCTGAATCTGGCACTTTTATTGCAGAAAATCTCAGCGTCAGTGCCTCCACCATGTTTGTCATTAACAAGGCTGGCACTATGTACACTCGGCTTGCTGATTTTGATACCCTGGGCTGTGATCCCATGTTTTTCAAATATACCTACGAAAAACTGCCTCAAAAATACGATGGCACCCAGTATCTTTCCAATTATGCTCCCTGGGGATTGCCTTCAGAACCCTGGCTTCAGCAGCCTGCAATTCCCCTAGAAGGTCAGGCTCGCATCACCAAGCACATTACCATCCTGCAAAACGGTCGTGGTAATGCTAGCCGTGAGCTGCGAGTTGCAGGAACAAATCAGTTTGGACAAACAGGCTATTATTCCAAGGCTATTTTTCAAGATAAGAGTCAGGATTGGATCTTTGTGGAAGCTCCCCTGTATCTTGATGAAGCCACCTTTCTTCCCGTTACTGCTGAAGGCTTGCCAGCTGAAGTTTTGGCAAATTTATCAGGCCCCAGCCAGTTCCTGCAATTTTCTGGTTCCGTGTGGCAGGAAGGTCGCCATATTCCAGAAATCACCTGTTCCATCGAGGATTTTGTCATGAGTGAGGGAAGCTGCACCCTCAAGGTAAGCTACAAGGATGAAACTCGCTACATTACTCTCCATCCTGTGGAAATGTGGTCCTTTATGTTTAGAAATAATCCTGGCTTTGACGGCACTCCAAAAAATTTCTTCATTACCTTTGAGTATCCAGAAGAAAGCCTCTATTCAAAATACCCAGAATTCCAGCTTTTCTTAAAAAAGGTTTTTGGAGATAAGAACAAGGTGGTATTTTCCAGTCAAGCCTCCGTTACCGACACTGTGTTCCATCTCAGTGTAAAATATAAGGAACCCAAGCTTGTTCTAGCTCCCTTGTCGAGCCGTGGAGATGCCACCATTCCAGCGGTGGCGGCAGCAATGCCTCGGAAGGATGATTTTGTCTTTGTCCTCACCAATTCTCCTCATCAGCAAAATGCCGCCACAGTGAATGCCGCCCTGTTCTACGACTCCCCAGCTCTAGCTCATTTTTCGTCAGAGGAATTGCAGTTGGCTCCTGGTACCCTTATTTCCCAAACTAATCGCCAGCTTCTAGATAAGGCCCTGGTGGCAAACCAGCAATATCGTCAAATGCTACTTCAAGAACTGGACTTGTTCAAAAAATATGCTTCCAAGGCAAAGATTTCCCGTTGGGGCTACAATTTTGTGGACTTACTCACCACTGTCACCCTGCTGAATCAGATTGACCTACCCAAGATAAAGACTGCCACCTCCTTTGGCGGCGAATTGCTTGCTCAAAATGCCCGTACCTACAAGGCTCAATCTCAGTCCCGCACCTGGACCTATTCTCATTTGCTGGAATTGTTAGAAATCCGTATTGCAGCCTACAATGCTCTGCAAAAAGTCTTGGATGAGGGTGCTGAATCAGTTTCTGTCCCTGAAAAACTTTTCAATACCCACTACCAGTATCTCAAGGTGGCCACCTTGCCTGACTCTATTCAAGGAATCTCTCCCTTGCAGGAAGATTGCTGTGTCACCGCCTATCTCTTGCCCGATGTGCCCCTGTTCCCAGGCTATTGCCTTGTGCTACAGCAGGAGGGGGAATTCTACTACGTGTTGGCAGAATTGGAGCAATCCGTGAAGGCTATCTATCATAGAAAAAATCAGCCGTCCCAAGAAAATCCTCTTGTGCTGACAGTAAAATTCCAAGTGTTTTCCGATTCGGGAATCTTGCCAAAAGCCTTGAAAAAGCTAGATAAACAGAAGGGAAGGCTTATGTGGGATGGAAATCAGCTGGTAATCGAAGGTAAAAAAGGTTTGTTGAAAAATAATCCACTTTTTTTAGGAAGGATGAAGATAGAGTAAACTTTAATATATAAAACCCCTTCTACAAAATTTTTTTCTTGCTAACTGATAAATATGGTGGTATACTGGAATTTGTCAGAAGTAAAATCTGATAAAGCTTAAGGACGAAGGGGTCTAGAATGAAGAGTCTGAAAACGACACTTATTGTTATTACAAGTGTGATTGTTTTGGTTGTGGCTTTAACCAGTACATTACTGGCTTATGTATTTGCTCGAGATGCTGCACAAAAGATTATCTTGGAAGATAGCATGGTGACAGCAGAAGCATTAGCAAAGTATCTTGAAGCTCGGGCCAATATGGAAATCGAAGTTTTGTCTGCTATGGCAGTACAACCAGAAATGACCGATCAGACTCTTTCTCTAGCAGAGAAGGCTGATTTCTTGAACAATATTGCTGCCATGGATAATCAGCGTATTGCTTATACTGTGTGTGATGCTCAGGGAAACGGTTTCACAAACACCGGTATAGATAGAGATATGTCTGACAGAGACAACTATCGGGAAGCTATTCGTGGTAATACACTTGTTTCAGACCCTATTGAAAGTGAGTTACGCCCTGGTACAATGGCTATTACCTATTCTGTTCCAATTAGAGATCCTCGTACCAATCGTGTTACTGGTGCTATTATCCTTGAAAAAGATGCCGTGAACATTTCTGAAATTGTAGGAGACTTTGTTGTTGGTCAAACAGGTGGGCCTTTCATTATCAGCCTTGCTACGGGAGATACTGTTGCTCACAAGGAGTATGAGCGTATTCAGCGTGGAGAAAACCTTGCCCAAGCATCTAAGACACAGCCTGATTTGGCAGAGTTATCAAGCCACATCAATAATTTGATTGCAGGAAACAGTGGAACTGCTACTTACAATTATCAAGGAGAGACATGGCTTCTTGCTTATACCCCCATGGATAGTCTTCAGTGGGGTGTTGCAATCCGTGCACCACTTGCAGAGTTCACTGATGAAATTGTCTTGATGCTGGAAATCATGATTATTGTAGCAGTGATTTTGATTGCTGCTGGAATCGGTGTTGCTATATACTTGGGCGTTTCCATCACCACACCTATCAAGGTTATTGAGAGTGCCTTGGAGGGCATGTCTAAAGGTGACTTGGCTTTGGCTCATATTCCTGCAGAGACACGAAACAAGATTAGTACCCGTAAGGATGAGCTTGGTGCTATGAGCCGTGCTCTGGTAGAAATGTTGATGCAGCTTACCAACATGGTAACCTCAATCATGACTAGTGCCCGCCAGATTGAAAGCGGAAGTGAGCAGATTAGCTCCACCAGTCAGTCAATTTCTTCTGGTGCCGCTGAACAAGCCGCTTCCACAGAAGAAATGTCTTCCACCATGGAACAGATGGCTTCTAACATTCGTCAAACTGCCGACAATGCAGCCAAGACAAATAGCATTGCCGAACGTACTGCTTCTGACAGTAAAACTGGTGGTGCCGCTGTAACTGACGCTGTTGCTGCAGTTAAGGACATTGCCGAAAAGATTCATATTGTTGAAGATATTGCTAGCCAGACTAACTTGTTGTCATTGAATGCTGCTATTGAGGCCGCTCGTGCAGGTGAAGCTGGAAAGGGATTCTCCGTTGTTGCCAGTGAGGTTCGCAAATTGGCAGAGCGAAGTCAGGTTGCTGCTGGAGAAATTAGTGAGCTTTCCACTCGAACCTTATCTGCTGCAGAAAATGCTGGTTCGTTGATTGAGGCTGTTATTCCAAGCATTGACGAGACCACTGAGCTTGTGGAAGAAATCGCTGTTGCATGTCGTGAGCAGGACAATGGTGCCCAGCAGGTTAGCAAGGCAATTGTTCAGTTGGATACTGTTGTTCAGCAGAACGCTGCTGCTTCAGAAGAAATGGCATCTATGGCAGAAGAGCTTAATGCCAATGCCAAGAGCTTGGTAGAGTTGGTTTCTTTCTTCAGATTGGATAACAAGGCCGCTGTTGCAGCTGCTATTTCCGCTACAAAGAAAACACCTGTGAGATCCTCTCCTTCCATGAGTGCTAGCCCAGCAAGACCTACAGCTCATGCTACTGTTCATAAGCCCAGTGGAGCTGGTGCGGTAAGTCACAAGCCTTCAGTAATGGTTTCTGATGACGACTTTGAAGAGTTCTAAGATACGATAAAATATAATATAAGCCTTCTGGATTGAAGTGACCTGCTTTAGTTCAGAAGGTTTTTTATTTTAAAGGCATTTAGTTGTGTTATTTATAAAAATAAACCTTCGAACAAGAGGTCGCCACCAAAGATGGGACACTCGTATTCCTCTGGAGAGAAGGTTTATGTTATATTTCGTTCACCCAAAAAGTCAATAATGCAAGTTTTTATTTAAAAAAATACGAAAAAAAATTCAAAAAATAAAAGACTTCTAAGTGTTTTAGAAAAATTTTCTATTTTTTATAAAATTTAGATTAAGAGAATTTTTACCGAGCGACACATTTTTTTTTATGATTATTTGATATGCTAAGGATTTTATCGATAAAATTGGTGTTATAATAAAAACTATCCCGGGACAAATCATTTATAGGAGTGTGAATATGAAAAGCTTGAAGACTATTTTGATCGTTGTTGTTAGTGTGCTTGTTTTAGCTGTTGCGCTTATTAGTACTGTCCTCGCCTATGTTTTTGCAAAAAATGCTGCCCAGCGGATTATTTTGGAGGACAATTTTGTAACGGGTGATGCAATTGCTGATTATATTGAAGCTCGTGCAAACCTCGAGCTTGAGCTTTTGAATGTTATGGCTGTAATGCCAGAAATGACAGACCCAAACACTTCTCTTGAAGATAAGGCCATGTTCATGAACACTGTGGCAGCTCTAGATTCTAATCGTATTGCTTATACTGTTTGTGATGCACAGGGAAATGGTTTTACTAATACAGGTATTGCTCGTGATGTATCAGACAGAGAGGTATATCAGGAAGCTATGCGAGGTAAAACCTTTGTTTCTGATCCTATTCAGAGTGAATTGCGTCCTGGTGCTTGGGGTATTACCTATGCAACACCACTTCGAGACCCTACTACAAATCGTATTACTGGTGTTCTCGTTCTGGAAAAAGATGCCAAGATTCTTACCTCTCTTTGTGCCCAGTTTGTAGTGGGCGAAACTGGTGGCCCCTTCATTTTAAGTCGCAAGACAGGTAACGTTGTTGGTCATACCGATTATAGCCATGTGGAAACTCAGGAAAATATTGTGAATGAGTCCCGCACAAATCGTTCCTATGATGAATTGGCTATTCACGTAGGCAAGGCTGTAAAAGGCGAAAGAGGCGAAGCAATTTACAAGTATCTGGGAAAGGACTATCTTGCTGTCTATGTACCTATGGAAACCATCGATTGGACCCTGTTTATCCGTGCTCCCATGGATGAATTCACTGATGAAATTGTCTTGATGCTGAGAATCATGATTATTGTGGCAGTGATTTTGATTGCTGCTGGTATTGCTGCTGCTGTATTCTTGGGCATTTCTATTACCACACCACTGAAGGTTATTGAAAGTGCTTTGAATGGTATGTCCAAGGGTGACTTGGCTTTAGCTCATATTCCTGCTGAAACAAGAAACAAGATTAGTGCCCGTAAGGACGAGCTTGGTTCTATGAGTCGTGCTCTGGTAGAAATGTTGATTCAGCTTACCAACATGGTTACTTCAATCATGACTAGTGCCCGTCAGATTGAAAGTGGTAGCGAGCAGATTAGTTCCAGTAGCCAGTCAATTTCTTCTGGTGCCGCAGAACAAGCTGCTTCCACAGAAGAAATGTCTTCCACCATGGAACAGATGGCTTCTAATATTCGCCAAACTGCTGACAATGCAGCTAAGACAAATAGTATTGCCGAACGTACAGCTGCTGACAGTAAAACTGGTGGTGCCGCTGTAACCGACGCTGTTGCCGCTGTTAAGGACATTGCCGAAAAGATTCATATTGTTGAAGACATTGCTAGCCAGACCAACCTGTTGTCACTGAACGCCGCTATTGAGGCAGCTCGTGCAGGTGAAGCTGGAAAGGGATTCTCCGTTGTTGCCAGTGAGGTTCGCAAATTGGCAGAACGCAGTCAGGTAGCTGCAGGTGAAATCAGTGAGCTTTCTGCTCGCACCTTGTCTGCTGCTGAAAATGCTGGTTCCTTGATTGATGCCGTTATTCCAAGCATTGACGAGACTACCGAGCTTGTGGAAGAAATCGCTGTTGCATGCCGTGAGCAGGACAATGGTGCTCAGCAGGTAAGCAAGGCCATCGTTCAGTTGGATACTGTTGTTCAGCAGAACGCTGCTGCTTCAGAAGAAATGGCATCTATGGCAGAAGAGCTTAATGCCAATGCTAAGAGTTTGGTAGAATTAATGGCCTTTTTCAAGTTGGATAACAATGCTGTAGCAGCAGTTGCTGTTTCCGCTCCAAGGAAAACCCTCGTGAAAGCTGCTGCTCCCATGAGTGCCAGCCCAGCAAGGCCTACAGCTCATGCTACTGTTCATAAGCCCAGTGGAGTTGGTGTTGTAAGTCACAAGCCTTCAGTAAAGGTTTCTGATGACGACTTTGAAGAGTTCTAAGATTTACTAAAATAAACTTTTAGTGTGAATCCTTCTGAATGAGGTGCATCCAAGTTCAGAAGGATTTTTTTATCTGGAAATTTACCCTGTCAATTACAAAAAAATGTGTTATATTGTATGTATGGATATAAATTATAGCGAGGATACATTCAGTATTACAGAAACTGAATTACTGGAACCAAAGCAATATCAGGTAATTTTTCTAAATGATGATTATACCACAAAGGAATTTGTAACCCAAGTGCTGGAAGTGATCTTTCATAAAGAGGCCACTGAAGCAGAACGCTTGATGGAAAGGGTTCATCGTGAAGGTTCTGCTGTGGTAGGCATCTATACCTATGATATTGCTGTTACTCGAGTGAACTTAACCATGAAGATTGCTCGGGAAAATGGGTTTCCCCTTCGGTGTGAAATGCGGGAGGCATAACTCCAGCACCAGAAATGTATCTATTAAATCTTAATTATTGACAAAACAGAGGAGTTTTCGTTGAAAGTTACCCCACAATTACAAAATATTATTAACAGAGCCTATCAAGAGGCCCAAAGCTCAGGTCACGAGTTTTTGACACCAGAACATCTTCTCAAAGTTTCCCTAGATTTTCCTTCCGTTTGCGATTTATTGCTAGTTTGTGGTGGAGATGTGGATACCATTCGTCAAAATGTAACAAAATACATCGACGAAAATGTTTTGGTGGTGAAAAATAGCGAACCATTGCAAACAGCTGGTTTTCATAGCGTCATCGATAGGGCCATTATGCACTGTGCTTCTGCAGAAAAGGCTGAAGTGGAAATCACCGACGTGCTGGTGAGTATGATGGATGAAACCAACAATTATTGTTCTTATTATCTGCGTTCCGGCGGTGTTGAACGGCTGAGATTGCTGGAAATTGTAAGCTATATTCGACAAAGCAGCAATCCCGACAATCTCCGTGAATTAATTGATGAATTGCTTGCAGATCCAAGTTTTACCGATGGAATTATTTCAAAAGATGAGGAAAAAGAGCCTTGGGAGAATCCTGAAGCCCCAGATGAAGATCAAGAGCCTCAACTTGAACAGGAAACACAAAAAAACTCTGGAAAAAAACGCAGCATTTTAGAGCGTTTTACTAAAAATATGACGGCTGCTGCCCGAGCTGGTGAGTACGACAATCTTATTGGGCGAGAAGAAGAGCTGGAGCGAACAATCCAAGTACTGTGCCGCAGATTCAAGAACAATCCCGTTCATGTGGGGGAGCCAGGTGTGGGAAAAACTGCCATTACCCAGGGCTTGGCCTTGAAGATTGTGCAAGATGATGTGCCAGCTGTTTTATCTGGCTATGAAATATTCAGCTTGAACGTGGGCGCCTTGGTGGCAGGTGCCAAGTATCGTGGTGATTTTGAAGAGCGGTTAAAAAGGCTCACAGAAGAGTTGATGAAGCGAGATAAAACCATCCTCTTTATCGATGAAATTCACACCATTATCGGAGCTGGTGCTTCTGGAAACGGCAACCTTGATGCTTCTAATCTGCTGAAACCCTTTCTTTCCACTGGCAAGGTGCGGTGCATTGGCTCCACCACCTACGACGAGTACGCAAAGATTTTTGAAAAGGATAGGGCCTTGGCTCGCCGTTTCCAAAAAATCGATATTGTGGAGCCCAGTCCAGAGGAAACTATGAAAATCCTTGAGGGCTTGCGTCCTTCCTACGAGGAATTCCACAAGGTGCAGTATCAAAAAAGTGCCTTGCAGGCCGCCGTTGATTTGTCGGTACAATTTTTGCCAGATCGTCGCCTGCCCGACAAGGCTATCGATATTATGGATGAGGCTGGCTCCTTCCTGCGAATGCGAGACAAGACTGGTGCTGGTGGCGGCCGTGTTACCAAGTCGCTGGTGAGTAAAATCACTGCCAAAATGGCTCGAATCCCAGAAACTACCGTGGCCAAGGATGAGCGAGAGCAACTCCATGGACTGGAAGAACGGCTTTCCCATGAAATTTTCGGTCAGCAGGAAGCGGTGCAGTCGGTGGTTTTGGCGGTAAAGCGTTCTAGAGCTGGTTTGCGGGATGGGGATAAACCCATTGCCTCCTTCCTTTTTGTTGGTCCTACTGGTGTGGGAAAAACAGAGCTGGCAAAGGTTTTGGCATCTCAGCTTGGTATGAAACTGCTTCGGTTTGACATGAGCGAATATCAGGAAAAACACACGGTGAGCCGTCTTATTGGTGCGCCACCTGGCTACGTGGGATTTGAAGAAGGTGGATTGTTGACAGATGCCCTGCGGAAAGAGCCACATTCCGTGGTTTTGCTAGATGAAATTGAAAAGGCCCACAGCGACATCTACAATATTTTGCTGCAGGTGATGGATTATGGCCAACTGACGGATAATCAAGGACGGAAGGCTGATTTCAGGAACTCCATCATCATCATGACAAGTAACGCTGGGGCTCGTGATATGAGTCGTGCTCGAATTGGATTTGGAAGCCAGCTACAGGGAAGCAGTGCCGTGGGAGAGGCGGTGGAAAAGGCCTTTTCTCCTGAATTCCGCAATCGATTGGATGGCATCATGCCCTTTGGAGCCTTGGACATTCAGGTGGCAAAAAATATCGTCACAAAGGAAGTGCAAAAACTTTCGGTCAAGCTGGCTGCAAAAAAGGTGAAGCTGGTGGTGGAAGAAGATTGTATCAGCTATCTTGCAGAAGAAGGCTATTCACCACTGTACGGAGCCAGAAATATTGCCCGCTTAGTAGACGAGAAAATTGCCACTGCCTTGGTGGATGAAATCCTCTTTGGCCAGCTTTCGGGAGGAGGCAAGGTGATTTGTCAGCTTCAGAAAAAGGGTGAGGATTCCACGATTGCCTTCGAGTTTTCTGCTTAGGCTGAATCAGATTTCCGTCTTTTACATTTGATTCCGCTGTGGTATACTGAACTCGTGATAAAAGAGATAACTATAACCCTGTTGAATCCTGCTGATGCAGAAAATCCCAAGGAAAAACTTGTCCGAAATCAATTAGCAAAAAAGCTTGATTGTAGGGAAAAAGATATAAATGGCTTTGTTTTGGTGAAAAAATCTTTGGATGCCCGCCACGGCAAGGTAAAATTCCACCTGCGATATCAAGTTTTTACTGGTGAAGACAGGCCAGAATCAGTTGCCAGCCAAAAACTGGAATATTTGCCCTGTCCAGAAAATGCCCCTCGTGTGGTAATCGTGGGGTCTGGGCCTGCAGGCTTGTTTGCCGCCTTAAAATTGATTCAGGGGGGCATTCGTCCCATTGTGCTGGAGCGAGGAAATCCTGCTGGACAGCGAAAGCGGGACATTGCCGCCATTAGCACCCGCCATGAGGTGAATCCCGATTCAAACTATTGCTTTGGGGAGGGGGGAGCTGGAACCTTTTCTGACGGAAAGCTCTACACTCGCTCCAATAAGCGAGGAAATATCCAAGGAATTCTTCAAATTTTTCATCATTTTGGAGCTGATGCTCAAATCCTCACCGATGCTCATCCCCACATTGGCACCAATAAATTGCCCTCGGTAATTCAAGCTATGACACAAAAGATTGTGGAATGCGGAGGGGAAGTTCATTTTGCCTATCGCTGCACTGAGTTGCTGCTGGAAAAAACTGGAAAAAATCCTCGTGTGGTGGGGGTAAAGGCAGTTCCTGTTGCTGAGGAAAATGCTACCCAAGAGCAGGTTTTCTCCGGAGATGCAGTTATTCTTGCTACAGGTCATTCTGCCACAGATGTGTATCAGCTTTTGGGAAGTCAGTTGCCAGCTGCCTTGGAAGACAAGACCTTTGCCATGGGACTGCGAGTGGAGCATCCTCGTGAAATTATTGACAATATTCAGTTCCACGGTGCCCAGAAAAAGGCTCAGCTGGGGGCGGCGGAGTATCGCTTGGTAACCCAGGTGCAGGAACGTGGGGTGTATTCTTTTTGCATGTGTCCCGGCGGCTTGGTGGTGCCTTCTGCCAGCTGCCAGGAAGGGCTGGTGGTAAATGGCATGTCTCCTTCTAGCAGAGGTGGCAAGTGGAGCAACGCTGCCATTGTGGTAGAAATTCGTCCCCAGGACTTTGAGTTGGTCATTGCTCAGTTGGAAGAAAAATTTTCTGACTACAATATTACTGTGGATGCCAAGCTTGCATCTAGCAAAAATGCCAATCCTGGGCTGTATCTACGAACTCTACTAGAAATCCTTACCAAGGCTCAGGGAAGGGGACAGCAAGCTCCAGCCCAGCTTTTAGTGGATTTCCTTGCAGAAAAGTCCAGTCAAGAGCTGCCACGTTCTAGCTATTCTCCAGGTTTGGTGATTTCTCGGCTGGACTTGTGGCTTCCAGACTTCATCAAGGGGCGGTTGCAACAGGCTTTTCGTGACTTTAACCGAAAAATGGCTGACTTTGTGTGTAAGGAAGCCCTGCTTATTGCCGCAGAAACCCGAACCTCCACACCCGTTCGCATTGTCCGCAATGTCGAAACCTTGGAATGTGTGGCAGCGGAAAACCTGTATCCAGCAGGGGAGGGCTCTGGCTATTCAGGTGGAATCGTTTCTTCTGCCATGGACGGAGAAGCGGTGGCTGCTGCAATTATAAAAAAGTTTTCGATATACTAGAAACTATTGATTGTAATCTTGTTTTCTTCTAGTATAAGTGAATTGGAAGTTACATATTCTTGCAATTTATAGAATACACGTTAATTTTTATTATGGGATACAATGAAAGAAGCCTTATTACAAAGACGATATACAGAAGATATTTTCTCTGCTTTTCGTGACTTTAACCGAAAGATGGCTGGCTTTGTCTGCAAAGAAGGCCTCCTCATTGCCGCAGAAACTCACACCTCCACCCCCATTCGCATTCTTCGCCATACAGACTCCTTGGAATGTGTGGCAGCGGAAAACCTGTATCCAGCAGGGGAGGGCTCTGGCTATTCAGGTGGAATCGTTTCTTCTGCCATGGAAGGAGAAGCGGTGGCTACTGCAATTATTAAAAAGTTTTCGGTATACTAGAAACTTTAGAACATGCCTCAGGTCTTTAAAATTAATGATTGAAGGGCGTACCTTTGAAATTATTACCAAATGGCAAGAGATTTTTGGTGAGATTCAGTTCTACTGCTAGTTTGGGTAAAAAAATCCCCAGTCTTTGGATGACTGGGGGACATGTTTGAAATTATTTAATCAGAATAATTGTTTGATTACTGTGTAGTAACGACTTGATTTCATTTCCACTTAGGTTCATAACATGAATATTAAAACTATTTGATATTCATTGTAGGATAACTAAGTAGCACC
>JAZQSR010000181.1:0-4902 GCA_045630225.1 Treponema sp.
ACAAGAGCTATTCGAGAGGCAGTACGTGGTAACATCTTGAAAGATTACTTGGAACGTAAAGGAGGAGAGACTTTGAGTATCCTAACAGCAGAATATGACTTTGATACAGCTATGACAGTAAAACAGGAAGAAGCCTACGAAAAAGGTTTATTCACTGGCCGAGAGGAAGGTATCTCCATCGGGCTGGAACGTGGCTTGGAACAAGGAGCCTACCAAACCAAGCTGGAGACGGCAAAAATGCTCCTTTCCTATGGTGATTCTCCAGAAAAAGTTGCCATGTGCACCAATCTCCCGCTGGATGTGGTGCAAGGGTTAATACAAGACCAGTAGTACAGCATTGCCCCAACTTGGAGCAATACGTGCAGTTTCTCAAGCTCATAGACAAGACAAAAGCAGATGAACAAGCACACTTCGCCTACAAAAGTTGCACTAACAGCCAGCTCCTACGATACTTTAAGAAGACAAGATGAATCTGCTAACAAGGAGGTACATCATGGGCGAGTTACAGGGCAGGAAGGATATGGACAAAGGTTCCACAACAAAACACTCTATCAAGCATCCCACGGAAGCCGACCAAGAAATTGAACTGATTTGCACCATTATTCGCAACGGCTATCATTTAGGACTAAACAACCACAACAGGCTGAGCCCTCGGGAGCGATTCCTGTTTGCCGTAAAACTGGAAGAAATTTGTGCCATAGCAGAGTGGATGTCTCGTTACGTGGAGATGAGATAGGGAGACAGGCTCCATAACTATAACGTTTCTTCCAACACTTTAGTTTTAACAATGATAAAATCACGTTGAGGTGTACTAGCAAGTTTATTTAATGCTCTCAACTTTTTATCCAATTTCTTGTAATTAATACCATTAAGTTGAGGAGAAGAAACTTTGGAACAGACAACACGAGCAAACCATTTTTTAGCAGAATACTTTGTTGATAAAATCGACATAGTTCCTGTAATTTGTTCAAAAGCATGGTCAATATCTGAACCTTTTAATTCCACCAAGAATATCTCTTCTAAAGAGTCTTCGTTTGAGACAACTGCCACAGCCCAATCACATCGAACCATCTCTTTGATAAGCCCTCCATCTACCTTTATTTTGTAGACACACTTTTCATTGGGGTTATGAGCAATATATTTAATCTTATTCTCTTCACAAATAATTTTAGAGCGACAATCACAACTTTCTACACAGTCAGCAGGAAAAATACTCATGAATTTTGAAACTCCAAATTGCTGAGTTTTTCGTAATCGCTATTAATTTTAACAGAACAACCATCAAGGAAGTGAGCGTCAATCTGTTGAATCTCATGATCCTTGATTGAGCGAATCTTACCATCATCAATAGCATAGGCCCCCACATCCTCAAACAAAACATGCTGCTTACAGGAAATGATTGAGTCTGTTGCAATTCCCTTATGCATCAGTTCCCCAGCATAGATACAATTGTTCAAAGTTTCCAAAACATAGGGGCTATGGGTAGTAATAACCAATAGATTTTCTGGTGAACGATTGGTACATTCCATCAGATAATGGATTACATCCCGCTGAGCATTAGGAAAAAGATTTTGCTCTGGTTCCTCCACAATATTTACAAAGCAACTAGTAATGGAAGCAAACAACTCATCCCCAATCCGAGCTAGATTCTCCTTATCGCTCTCTGACAGTGCCGGTATCAATTTTGTATCCCGTACCCCCTTGTATAATCCAGCAGATATAAAGGCGGATAAAAGCCCTATTAGAGAAAAACCTATTGCAGCACCGCCTCGAGCAACCAATCCTGCCAAAGTAGCAACGATGCCAGTTCCCATGGTAGCAACAAGTTCTGTATACTTTTGTTTGATTATGTCACGTTCATTTAAAGATAAAGTTTGTCGCCGATTATCGAAGGTTCCTATGGTCAGCTTAGAAAAGTAATCAGAAACTAATAGCAAAGGCAAGGCTGATTGAATTCCGCTGGCAGCCTGATGCAATTCCACCACACAATTCCATTGACTGTCTTGAATAAATGAGGTTCGACTTTTGGAATCATAACGATATTCATAAGAACCAAAAGGTAGTTTAAATCCCTTTTCACCCAATGCCAACCGTGATGCATCAAAATCAGACAATAAATCGAACAAGCTGTGCAATAAACCTGTTAAAGAAGCAGCCATAGGCACTGCAGAGCAAAAATTCCGCTCGGCTGGAATATAAGATATCTTAGGCATACGGTAGGGAGCAGAAACACTTGCAATACAGGTAAACTCACCATTTATATATGCTAAATGAAATGCTTTTCCCCAATACACCAGTTCCGTATCAGCAGAAAGGTAGGAAACCAAAGAATGGTAGGAAAGACAGGTTTTAAATTCTTCCGTAGTAAAGGTTTCTGGAGAATAATCCCCCCGAGAAAAAGCCTTTTCCAACCACAGAAAAGTGGAAATAACTTTCGCAACAGCGCTTTTTCCCGCTCCCTGGGGTCCAATAAATACTGTAATTTTGTGGAGGGGGATAAATTCATCCTCCACAAATCCCTCGCCAATGGGCCCAAAATGCTTGATACGTATACGTGCCATATCGTCATTATATGGAGTAAGAAACATTTACGCAAGCTAAGCTATGAGCCCCCGGGAGCGATTCCAGTTTGATTTTCTAACATAAAAAAAGAACGGCTCCTTTTTCGCACCAAGGAAGGAACCGTTCTAGGAATTACTGTTTTAAGTGGCTGTTAGTCACAACAAGCCCATCTAACGCATAGTACACAACGGGAATATACTAGCTACTTCTACTCTAAAAAATGACCATCGTGGTCTTATTTATCAAACTCAGGTATACTTAGAGGTCCCGTCCTCTTTTTTCATTAATTATTTACTTAGATCCTATTTCATAATAATCATAGGGACAATAGCATAGTAGCTATCATGCCAAAAATAATTGTATGCTTATATAGTCTGTGCCTCTTCCACAGCTGCAACCTGCTTTTTTGCAGGTTTTCCCACCAACTTTCTGGGGGTATCTCTGAGTGATTGCACAATCTCCTTGTCGGGAGTATAGTGCACGCCAACTTTTTCTACGTCAGAGGCAGATAATTCCTCCTCTGTAGGCTTACTGGAACCTTTTACTGTAGCACGAAATGTACCAACCCCATCTAACTGAACCTTGTAGGATAAGGCCAAATCTCGCTGGAGTTCTACAGACAAGGCATCGAGCACGTTCTTTACATCGCCAGTGCTCAAACTTGTCCGCTGAGATATGGCACGTGCCAGCTCCTTGGTATCGATGGTACCAGCATACTGTACTGCAGGAAAATAGAGCTCCTGCTGCTCGTCAGTGCTTAAATTACGTCCTTTACGAGGAACAATGTGTAAATTAGACATTTTAATCTCCACAAATATTTTTATGGAGGATACTGCAAGTCTTCCCTGGTCACCACCTCCTACTGGCGAAAAAGACTGATTCTACAGGACTCCTGCAGGAAATCTTTCCTGCCCCCAAAGCCCACTATCTCTAATATACCCAATCTTACTCCCATCGTCTACAAAAGTGTACACTTTTTATGAAAGTTTTGATGGGTTGGATAAAACCAGTTGAAGCATTTTTTTAAACCAATTAGTTTTGATTTTAATTTCAAGTGGAAAGATACATAAAACCAGTTGATTTTATATCACAAAACCAACTCAAAACGTAAATTGAACAACAGGCCCAAAGCATATTGCCAATGCTAGAAAGCATTGCTGTTCATACATGCAACAATAGCTTTCCGTCTTGGAAACCTCTGGGGCAACAGCACACCCACGGTTGTTTGCTGTTTTTTTCATTCCTGCTCCGAGGGAAAAGAGAAACTATTAGAGCAACATGTGCCCCTCAATCTTAGGAGGACAGATTGTACTTTATCAGGCCAAGGAAACGCTTAGCAATACGTAAGTTTTTTCTGAAAAAATTTTTATCCAAATACATAGCATCGTGATATTTCACAAAGAAGCACAAGGTGAACCAGTCCTTATCCTTCATGTGATCAAAATATTTTCTTACTTCTTCAACAAACTTTCTTTTATTTTCCTCAAGGGGAAGCTTTAATATGTTCTCACACAAGTCAATACTAGTGTTGCAACCTTCGATAAGATTCTCATTTTGACTTTTGGAATGAACAGTAAACAAGAGACTCTTAAACTCCTTTTTTTTCTTCTCTACTGTCACTTGTTCTAGATGTTGTCTATAACGGATTGAAGGTTTATTAATATATACCACCCCATTTCCTAAGAAAGTAGCGTTGATGGCATACCAATGATCATGAAATATTCTATGAGATGTTTTCTCAGGAATTTTAATATTTTTTAAAAACTGGGCTCTCGCAAGCATTGTTGAACCTTGAACAAAATTATGAAAACACAAATGTCTATAAATCAAGTCTTGATCATCTGGAATAGAATGACATTCTAATGTATCCTTTAATGTGTACCCCAAGGAAATATTATTTTCATCAACTAGCAAGCTATTCGTACAAACTAAATCATGATTCCCAAGAGCCTCCAAAGATTTTGCTATCTTCCACTTTTCCCAAATGTCATCTTGGTCTGATAAGGCTATGAAGTCTCCAACACACAATGATATTGCTTGTTCAAAATTTCGGATAAATCCCAAATTATTAGAATTTTGAACAAGCTTAATCCGCTTATCCTTTGACGCATATTCTTGTAAAATGCTCCATGTTCCATCTGTAGAACAATCATCACAAATCACCAGTTCTATGTTTTTGTAAGATTGATTCAAAATGGAATCAATTTGCTCTTTCAAATATTTTTCGCCGTTATAGGTTGTCATGGCGATGGAAACTAAAGATTCGTTCATAATAAATACCTTTATTCAGAGTCTTACTTAGTTCTAGCTACTTTATTTTTAATAATCTCAAAGATTTGC
>JAZQSR010000182.1:0-4504 GCA_045630225.1 Treponema sp.
GGCTTTTTGTATGGCTTCTTTAAAATCGCTGATGTAGGTAAACTCATGTCCTGCTTCTGTAAAGGCACTTTGCAAAAGCTGAGGGTTTGACTGCTTCTCTCCCCCAGGGCGAGTCAGCACTATGGAGTCAAAATCAGAAAAAAACTGGGCCATGGTGTTTACATCCTTGTCTGCGGCACAGGCAAAAAGCAGGTGAGGCTTTCTTGCATTGGTAGTATCAAGGCATGTTTCTCCACAGACGGTAGAAGGTTGGGTGTCTTCAAGGTACTGGCGGAAGGTTTGTAAACTTAATGCCACGCTGGTGGGTGTATGAGCTCCTTCTAGCACCACTGGATTTCCCTGCCACTGAAGCACCTCAAACCTTCCTGGCAGCTTGGCTTGAGACAAACCTTTTTCTATGGCTTCTTCTGGTAATTCCGGGAACAAGGTTTTTACCGCTAAAGCTGCTGTGGCGGCATTCCACAGCTGATAGTCTCCCAAAAGAGAAAGCCTTGTGGTGATGGGACGGGCAAAAAGCTTAGATTCAAGGCGTAATTCCATTTTGCCTGCAACCATTTTTCCTTGAACCTGTACCTGTTCCTCTACCTTCAGCAAAGGACACTGCAGTTCTTTTGCCTTTGCTTCCAAAACCTTTAGGGCTGCCTCTTTTTGTGGTGCAATGACTACTGGAGTTCCTGGTTTTATGATTCCAGCCTTTTCACCTGCAATCTTTTCTATGGTGTCCCCTAAAAACTCCGTATGCTCCAATTCAATGGGAGTGATAACAGAAAGCTGTGGCTCCAGCACATTAGTGGCGTCAAGGCGGCCTCCCAGCCCTGTTTCAAAGACAGCCCAATCAAGGTGAGCCTGTCGAAAGCACAAAAAGGCAAAGGTGGTTACTAGCTCAAACCAGGTGAGAGCTCTTTGTCCAGGAAGATTTTCTGGAACAATTGCTTCAACGGCGGTCATTAATTCTTTTGTTGCAGCTTCGTACACCTGCTCTGGTAGGGGGCCTTGAGCTACGCCAATCCGCTCGGAAAAATCCAAGATGTGGGGAGAGGTGTAGAGGCCGCTTTTATAACCAGCTGCTTCTAAAATGGATGCAATCATGACGGAGGTGGAACCCTTTCCCTTGGAACCTGCCACATGAACAGAAGGAAATGATTTTTGTGGATGATTTGTTATTTGGCAAAGATATTCCATGGTATCAAGCCAAAAGATGTCTTTTTGTGGTAATTTTTCAAAATTTAAGTAGGTGTCAAGCCACTTTTGAAGAGTAATTAATGATGGATGTTGATTCATAAAGTCCTCATAAAAAAAGTAAGCCAGCTGATTTTTCATCAACTGGCTTTCTCGTAAGCTTAGCGTCCGCAGCACTGCTTGTACTTGCGACCTGAACCACAAGGACAAGGATCATTTCGTCCAACCTTTGGCTCAGAACGTACCACAGTTACCTGATCTGCCTGTCGCCGCTGTGCCATGGGGGAGGCACTGGCAGCCTGACGAGCAGCATTACCGTCAAAGGCTTCCACTGCATTGTGCTGGGCATTCATTTGCCGCACCTGTGGGCCTCGTCGCTGGGCTTCATCTGCCAGCTGTACCTTTACTCGGAAGACGCGAGAAGCAATTTCTTCCTTGATGGAGTCAATCATATCGTAGAAGATGTTAAATCCGTCAATCTTGTATTCAGTAAGGGGATTCTTGGAACCGTAGGAACGCAGATATACAGCCTCCCGCAGACCCTCTAGCTGCTCCAGGTGATCAAGCCATTTTTTGTCGATGAAGTGAACATACTGGTAGCGGATAAACATGTTCAAGTTTTCCTTGCCAGCCAAAGTTTCCTTTTCCTGCAAGTCTTTTTCCAATAAAGAAATAATGTATGCTTCCTTATTGCTCTGACTTGCCAGCTCCTCAGGATGGATAACAAGACCAAAGGTTTGCTTCAGCTGGGCTAGTAGGTCAGCCTCGGTTCCTGCAGCCTTTTTGCCACTGTAACTTTCCATTAGCCGAGCTACGGTATCGGTGGCAGTGGACATAACTCTGTCTCGAAGGTTTTCATCCACCAAAATCTGGTCACGCTGCTCGTAAATGAACTTACGCTGCTCGTTTAGAACATCGTCGTATTCCAGCAGGTGCTTTCTGATTTCAAAGTTCCGCTCTTCAACCTTTTTCTGGGCCTTTTCAATTCCCTTATTCAGCCAAGGATGGTTAATGGGCTCTCCTGGCTCCATTCCGATGCGGGACATAATGCCCTTCATCTTTTCGCCACCAAAGAGACGCATTAAGTCATCGTCCATGGAGATGTAGAACTTGGAGCGTCCAGGGTCACCCTGTCGTCCAGAACGACCGCGTAGCTGGTTATCAATACGGCGGCTTTCGTGTCGCTCGGTACCCATAACATACAAACCACCAAGATTTTTTACTTCCTCGTAGTCTGCAAGCCACTTTTCTCGCTCAATCTTTAAGGCAGCTTCAAACTGCTGCTCTGTGGCACTTGTTCCCGCCCGCTTGCGAGCTCTAAACTCAGGATTGCCACCTAGCTTAATGTCGGTACCACGACCAGCCATGTTGGTGGCAATAGTAACAGCACCCTTGGCACCAGCTTCTGCGATAATCAAAGCTTCGCGGGCATGGTTTTTGGCGTTCAAAACCTCGTGGCGTACACCACGGCGAGTGAGTAGGGCTGAAAGATGCTCAGATTTTTCAATTGAAACGGTACCTACAAGGATGGGCTGTCCCTTGCTGTGGCATTCAATAATTTCCTTGCAGATGGCATCCCACTTGTCAGCCTCGCTCATGTAGACCTCATCGTCCTCGTCCTTTCGAGCCACAGGCTTGTTGGTGGGAATAACCACTACCTCAAGGCCATAAATCTTGTCAAATTCCACAGCCTCGGTTTCTGCAGTACCGGTCATTCCAGAAAGCTTGTCGTACATACGGAAGAAGTTCTGGAAGGTGATGGTGGCCAAGGTTCTGTTGCGCTGGGCGATTTTAATGTGTTCCTTGGCTTCGATGGCCTGATGGAGACCGTCACCATAACGGCGTCCTTCCAAAATACGACCAGTAAACTCATCTACAATCTGAACCTGACCATCTCGTACCACGTAGTCTACGTCGGGCTTGTACAGGGTATGAGCACGCACAGCCTGGGTAAAGTAGTGAATATATTCAAAGTTGCTTTCGTCAAAGAGGCTTCCGGTAATGAGGTTTCGCTTCTGAAGGATTTCTTCAATCTTGAGCATACCTTGGTCAGTAAAGGATACACGGCGGGACTTTTCATCCAGCTTGTAGTCACCCTTTATAGCTTCTCCCTGGGCCTCGTCAGGATATTCCCCTGTTTCAGGATCCTTTTCTACCTCTGTAAGCTGGCGAACATGCTTGTCCACCTCGTGGAACTTAAAGGTGTCATCCTCTCCTGCACCAGAGATAATCAATGGGGTTCGAGCCTCATCGATTAAGATGGAGTCAATTTCGTCCACAATACAGAAGGCAAAGTCACGCTGTACCTTTTGGCTAGGATCAATCTGCATGTTGTCTCGCAGGTAGTCAAAGCCTAGCTCGTTGTTAGTACCGTAGGTAATATCACAGTTATAAGAAATTTTTCTGGCATTATTGTCCATACCAGAAACAATGGAGCCAACGGTAACACCCAAATAGGTGTACACAGGCCGCATCCAGTCGGCGTCACGCTGGGCCAGGTAGTCGTTTACTGTAACCACGTGGACACCACGTCCAGTTAAGCTGTTGAGGTAGGCGGCTGCCACTGACATAAGGGTTTTTCCCTCACCAGTTTTCATTTCAACAATGCGGCCAGAATTCAGCACAATGGAACCCATCAGCTGTACGTCATAGGCTCGCTCTCCCAATACACGGTTGGCAGCCTCTCGTGCTAGGGCAAAGGCTTCTGGCAGAATGGCATCCAAGGTTTCGCCATTAGCTAGGCGTTCCTTGAATTTTTGGGTTTGCTGGGGAAATTCTTCGGCACTCAATCCCTGAGCCCAAGATTCCTTGTTGTTTATCTGTTCAACAATGGGTAAAAGCTGTTTTACATCTCGGTCCCGCTTGGAACCAAAGAAAAAGGTCAATACTGAATCAAGCATATCTATAATTTACTATATTATTAGCTTGTGTGACAAGGGCGGGAAGATTAATATGCTTGTAAGCTGGGGCATTGTAAAAGTATTGACATAAAATAGGTAGTGCACTAGGCTTGATTTTCTTCATAATTCCATAAAACAATTTTAAGGAGATAGGTATGGCTTGGAGTGAAGAAAAGAAAAATGAAACTAGGGAAAAAATCGGTCCTGGAGCAATGGTTAAAAATGGTAATGGAAAGTATGGCTTTTTTTGTACCTCTGATGCTGGAATAAAAATTCTTGGGGTGCAACCAAGCGGATTTTTAGCAGTTCCCTCAGATGAGATTGTTGCAACATTTTCTGATGTAGAAGAGCTAATTGCCGCTGGGTGGGTGATTGACTAGCTTGTGTGACAAGGGAAGGGTGGCATGGGCGGCGGGGAACAGAAC
>JAZQSR010000183.1:0-12672 GCA_045630225.1 Treponema sp.
ACCATTGGTGACGACATTGCTTGGATGAAATTCGGTGAGGACGGACGTCTGTATGCCATCAACCCCGAAAACGGATTCTTTGGTGTTGCTCCTGGAACTAGCGACAGTTCCAACAAGAATGCAATGGAATCCATCAAGGAAAACACCATCTTCACCAACTGTGGGCTTACCGAAGACGGCGACATTTGGTGGGAAGGAATCGGCTATCCTGCTTCTGGAGAACTGGTGGACTGGCACGGAAACAAAAAGCCTGCTCCAGCAAAAGACAAGAGCCCCAAGGGAGAGGAAATCGCTCACCCCAACGCTCGCTTTACTGCACCTGCAAACCAGTGTCCCTGTATTGCCTCTGAGTGGGAAAATCCCAAGGGGGTACCTATCAGTGCCTTCCTCTTTGGTGGACGCCGTGCAACAACTGTACCTCTGGTACACCAGAGCCGTGACTGGAACCATGGTGTATTCTTGGGCTCCATTGTTGGATCCGAGGTTACCGCAGCTGTTATTTCCGATCAAGTTGGACAGGTTCGCCGTGACCCCTTTGCTATGTTGCCCTTCTGTGGATACAACATGGGAGACTACTTCCAGCACTGGATCAACATCGGTAAGAAAACTGATGCAGACAAGTTGCCAAAGATTTTCTATGTTAACTGGTTCCGCAAGGACGAGGCTAACGAAAAGTTGCCTGGTGGATTCATGTGGCCTGGTTACGGCGACAATAGCCGTGTATTGGCATGGATCTTTGACCGCTGCGACGGTAAGGACAACTGCGTAGAAACAGCCATCGGTTACATGCCTAAGGAAGGTGCCTTGAACTTGGATGGTCTTGAGGATATTTACAAGGAAAATGTTCCTGCTATCACTTCTGTTGATAAGGAAGGCTGGCTCAAGGAAATCGATGATATCCGTAACAACCACTATCCAAAGTTTGGTGCCCACCTGCCCAAGGAATTGGCAGCCGAATTGGACAAGCTTGAAGCTAACTTGAAGAAATAAGCATTAGCTTTACAATAAGAACCTTCCGATTGATTTTTCGTCGGAAGGTTTTTTTATCGATAGAACCAAAATTTTAAGGAACAAAAGGAGAACGTTATGGCAATAGAACGGGTTCGTTCATTTTTTAAGGAACAGGGCATAGCAGACAGAATTCAAGAATTTGAAGTTTCCAGCGCTACCGTACAGTTGGCAGCCCAAGCCCTCAACTGTGAGTCATGCCGCATTGCAAAAACCTTATCATTTATGGTGGATGACAAACCAATCCTCATTGTGGCAGCAGGAGATGCAAAAATTGATAATCCAAAGTACAAGGCCCAGTTCAGCACAAAGGCAAAGATGCTCTCTCCAGAAGAAGCTGAAATGCTGGTGGGGCATGCTGTTGGTGGTGTTTGTCCCTTTGGTATAAATGAAGGTGTTTCAGTGTATCTTGATGAGTCCCTAAAACGATTTGAAACTGTTTTTCCCGCCTGCGGCAGTAGCAATAGTGCCATCGAACTCAGTATTTTAGAATTAGAAAAATATTCACATTTTATTAAATGGATTGATGTAACAAAATTAGGCTGATTTCACATTTGCAGAATCATTGAACAAGCTGAAAATTATCATAAAGTTTAATTTTCATTGTAAGATTTAAAATAAAAAGGGCCAGACTCTTGTCTGGCCTCATACCAATTAGTTCTGGTTAATCTTAAAGCGCTTGTTAAAGCGTTCGATACGACCAGCTGTGTCAACCAACTTCTGCTTACCAGTAAAGAAAGGGTGGCAAGCAGAGCAAATTTCAACGTTAATATCCTTAACTGTTGAGCGTGTCTCGATTACATTACCACAAGCACAAGTAATCTTTGTCAACTGGTAGTTGGGGTGAATTCCCTCTTTCATTCTATCCTCCATAAAATCATTATGATAATCACCTTGCCCTGATGCAGGGACATCTATCTTCTGCACCCACAAGATGACAAGTCTCAAAAATAAATTTGTTACTCTCCACCCATATTATTCATGGACTTCAAGAACGCTTCATTATTCTTTGTTTTCTTCATTTTGTCAAGCAGAAGTTCAATGATTTCTCCATCATCCATGGGGTTAATGACCTTCCGCAACACCCAAACCTTCTGAAGCTCTTCTTCTGTCAGTAGCAATTCTTCCTTTCGGGTACCAGATTTCTTGATGTTGATAGCAGGAAAGAGACGACGATCGGCCAATTTACGATCTAGGTTAATTTCCATGTTACCGGTTCCCTTGAATTCCTCAAAGATAACCTCATCCATTCGGCTACCAGTTTCAATCAAGGCGGTGGAAATGATGGTGAGACTTCCACCCTCCTCCACGTTACGGGCGGCACCAAAGAACCGCTTAGGCTTGTGGAGGGCATTAGAATCAACACCACCAGAAAGCACCTTACCAGAGGTGGGCACAGTCTGATTGTAGGCACGAGCCAATCGAGTGATGGAATCCAAGAAGATAACTACATCCCGTTTATGCTCCACCAATCGCTTTGCCTTTTCCAGAACCATTTCTGCAACCTGTACGTGGCGGGTTGCCTGCTCATCAAAGGTGGAAGAAATAACCTCAGCCTTGATGGAACGCTCCATTTCAGTAACTTCTTCTGGACGCTCGTCAATCAGCAGAACGATGAGGTACACCTCAGGATGGTTTGCAGTGATGGCGTTGGCAATCTTTTGCATCAAGATAGTTTTACCAGCCTTGGGTGGAGCCACAATCAAGGAGCGCTGGCCCTTACCAATGGGGCTGAACAAGTCCATGACTCTGGTGGAAATCTCATCTGTAATTGTTTCTAATTTAAGCTTTTCGTTGGGATAAAGGGGGGTAAGATTTTCAAAAGGAATACGAGTCTGGGCAACCCGTGTTTCATCAAAGTTTACTGTTTCGATACGAAGAAGGGCAAAGAACCGCTCCCCTTCTTTGGGCGAACGAATCTGGCCGTAAATGGTGTCTCCCGTCTTGAGATTGAACAGGCGAATCTGGCTGGGAGAGATGTAAATATCATCTGGCCCAGGCAAATAACTGTTTTGGGGAGAACGAAGGAAACCGTAGCCATCAGGCAGGATTTCCAAAGCACCACTGGCAAAAATAATGCCTCCATGCTCTGTGTGGGCCTTCAGGATGACAAAAATCAACTCCTGCTTTTTCATGGGAGCCAAATCTTCGTTGGAAAATCCGTACTGACTTGCCATATCACGTAAGCCAGGCATTCCCATACATGTTAAGTCATTGATTAAAAGTCGTGGCTTGGAATCGTTGCTGGCATCCTCCGCCATTGCTGAGGCCCGAGCTTCTTCCATTTCTGCATTCAACTGAAGATTTCTTTCGTAGTTTGAACCAGAATTATTTCTATTGTAAGAGGGTCTAAACCCTGTATTATTCCGTCCTCGGCCACGAGGGGTATACTCAGAATCACCAAAAGAATTGCGCCCACGGGGATTGGGAGAAAAATCGCCAGAATTACGGCTACGTGGTCCATGATCTCCTTCTCCGTAACTTCTGGGAGAGGGTTTTCGTACAGCTCGACGAACAACTACTCGTTCACGAGGAGCTGAAGTTGATTCGGCAGATATCGTTTGATTTTCTTCTGAAATAGATGGTTCACAAATGGGTTGGGGTTCTGCAGGAATGGCAGTTTCTGTAGTTTCTGCCTTGCTTTCAAATGGTTCTTGTTCAGGGGACAAATGAGAATCGGCTTCAGTTGACTCAAACTCTAACTCTGGCTGGTCGCTCTGAGGCGGATTTTCTGACGTGTCTAAAAAACGACGCCTTTGAATCGGTGCCATTAAAACTCTCCGTATGTAATTGATTTTATTTGTTCATCAGGAAATAATACAAAATATTGAATTAAACTAACTTGTTCTTACAATCTAACAGAAGAAATATTTCATGTCAATAGTGTTCAAATCTCCAGAATTACCCTTACCTTGACTTTCCCTAGTAATCAATTTATAGTACGGTAACTTATGGCACACCGAAAAGATTTTCATTCCAGTAAATTTGCAAAAAGGAACCAAATTCCGTCCAAGAAAAAAACGGTATTTTCCCATGAAATCTCAGAGGAAAGGTTTCAAGAACAAGCTTTTTCAATTCCAACTGCACTGCCAGCTGGTTCTATTGGGTATCTTGCATTTCCCAATCAAGCTGCATTTTTGCTTTCAGAACTAGAAAATAGATTTCAATTTACCAGCCAGAATCTTGCACAAGCTCATCGATATGAAAATCTTTTTATCTTTGAGCCACAACAATTGCCAGATAATTTCCGTGATTCACAAAACGTGCCACAGCCATACTGGTGCAGCACCATTTTGTTGGAGCCACAAATCATCAATTTTAACTCAATTGGTGAGGCCGCCAACGCATTGAAGGCAATACAACGGAATTGGGCCCCTTATTTTATCACGGCCTTTCGTCGTGGCCAGTTGATTCAAGAAAAGCTTCCCTACATGAACTTAAAGCCACGACAATTTCCTTTTGCGGTGCCAGCTTCCACAGCGGGATTGTATACACTCCTTGATCAAAACACCCTGCTGGCCTCAGGAAAAACCACCAGCACCTTTCCTGCTGGACTCATTCAGTTTGTGGAAGACCACGAAAATCCTCCTAGCCGAGCATATCTCAAGCTACAGGAAGCTTTAACTCAATGCCAGGCCACCTTCGGAACCATGCCACAAGCAGGCCACCGTTGCTTTGATGCTGGAGCCTGTCCCGGAGGCTGGACCTGGGTGTTGGTGCAACAAGGCTGTACCGTTTATGCTGTAGATAGAAGCCCCTTGGATGAGCGGCTCATGAACAACCAACTGGTGGAATTCCACAAGCACGATGCCTTTACCTTGCCACCAGAGGAATTGGGAGCCTTTGATTGGATTTTTTCTGATGTGATTTGCTATCCAGAGCGCCTTTTAGAGTGGATTCACCGATGGCTGGATAGTGGACTGTGTAAAAACATGGTTTGCACCATCAAGATGCAGGGAGAGATTGACTGGAAACTGATTCAAGAATTTGAAGCTATTCCCAATAGCCGAATCTTTCACCTGCACTACAACAAGCATGAACTTACCTGGATTCACTGCCAGTAAAACCTGTCTCCATGGTACAAGATGTAGCTAGTGAATGTCGGTTAAGTTAAATGGTGTCTCTTGGTAGACGTAATAGTTAAGCCAGTTTGAATAGAACAAATGGGCGGTGCTTCTCCAAGTGGAAACAGGCTCATTTTTGCTGTTATTTCCAGGAAAATAGTTTACAGGCATTTGGATAGGCAAGCCCTTGTCCACATCTCGGAAATATTCCTGGGCTAAGGTACCAGTGTCATATTCCAAGTGGCCAGTCATAAAGATTTCTCGATTAGACCGGGATTTTACCAGCAACACACCAGCTTCATCTGATTCAGCCAAAATATTCAGCTGGGGCTTTTGAATAATATCTTCTTTTCGAACCGTAGTATGACGAGACTGTGGTACTGGGAAAACATCATCGAATCCTCGCAACAAGGGTTCAGCGTGAGTCGTACGATGATGAGGGAACACACCGAACATTTTTTCCTCCAAAGGATACTTGTTTACACCGTAATGATGGTATAAACCAGCTTGGGCTCCCCAACAAATGTAGAGAGTGCTAAACACATTCTCCTTGGCAAAATCCATAATATCGCAGAGTTCGCTCCAATAATCCACCTCCTCAAAGGGAATCTTTTCCACGGGAGCCCCAGTAATAATCATTCCGTCATACCGAGATTTCAATACATCCTTTGAAGGGATATAAAAACGATCAAGATGGTCACTGCCAACATGACGAGCCTGATGTACTTCCATGTGTACCAAGGATATTTCCACCTGCAAGGGAGTGTTTCCCAAAAGCCGCAGCAGTTGAGTTTCCGTAGCAATTTTTGTGGGCATGAGGTTTACAATAGCAATCTTTAGGGGACGAATATCCTGATGAGTGGCACGCTGCTCCGTCATTACAAATATATTTTCTTGTTCCAGCACAGAGCAAGCTGGCAAGCCAGACTGTATCTTGATAGGCATAGTTTGGTGAGTATAGCATAGAATCTTGAAATTTGCTATACTTCATCTATGAGATTCTCTACCTATAGTGCAGAAAATGGTGGTGGAGCAGGTAAAGTTGACAAGCGAAAAGCAATAAAAAAGCTGAAAGCATTGGTTTTGTCCCCTAAAATGGAACCAGAAACCTTCAATATAAAACTCGAACAAATGCTCTCTACTCCTCGGTCTCCCGCTGGTGTTGACTGTCGGGAAAAGTCATTTGGAGGAATTTTTTGTGATGTCCTTTCTCCAGAAGTTATTGCTTCTAAAAGACTCATCCTCTATATCCATGGAGGAGGATTTATTGCGGGCTCACGTTCCTCATGGAAAAGTTTCTGTTCCTCCTTTGCCGCAGAGGCTTCTGCTCAGTTGATTTTACCTGAATACAAACTGGCTCCCCAGCATCCCTATCCTGCAGCTCTGGATGACATACAAATCGTTTTCCGCGAAATTCTCGAAAGAAAGATTCGTCTTCATAACGATGAAGCTCAGTTGATTTTGGCAGCAGATGGTTCTGGAGCTTCAATAGCTCTTGCCCTTGTTCAGACATTGACGGAAGAATTACGACAGAAAATTAAATCAATCGTTCTTATCTCTCCTTGGATAGATATGAATCCTCAGTCAGAATTTTTGTTGAATCAGAAAGATTTTGACGGAGTTCTTCCAGTGGAAACACTTTTGCGCTGTGGAAAATATTATACCGATGAAGAGAATCTCAAAAAGCCCTTGATTTCTCCCCTCTATGTGGAATCTTTCAACTTAAAAAGTTTTCCACCAGTATACATTCAATGTGGAGGAGATGAAATTATTCTCGATGGAGTAAAGGCTTTCAAAAGCAAACTAGAGGAAAATAATATTCCTTGCATTTTGGACATTTGGCCAGAAATGATGTTTCTGTTTCAGATGGCCCACGAACATCTTCCCCAAGCACATTTAGCCATCCAACGGATTGGTTCATATATTCAAAATCTCAATAAAACTCTTGAACAGGAAACAGAATAATGGAACTTGTGGCACCAGCCGGTAATTACGACAAATTGTACTATGCTTACACCTACGGAGCGGATGCAGCCTACATCGGATTAAAGAATTTTTCACTTCGAGTTAAGGCTGACAATTTTTATGAACAAGAATACGAAAAGATTATCAAGCTCAAAGAGCGCTATCCACAGAAAAAGCTCTTTTGTGCCTTGAACATCACCTTTCACAACCGAGACATAGACAAGTTTTTAAGCGAACTTGACTATTTTAGAAGCTATCCCATTGACTCCTTCATTATCCAAGACATTGGTATGGTGAACCTTATCCAGAAGCACTTTCCTCAGGCAAATCTTCACCTGAGTACTCAAGCAAACTGCATCAATCGGGAGGCAGTTAAGCTCTACCGCCAGCTTGGATTCAAGCGAGTCGTTCTGGGGCGGGAGGCTTCTCTGGCTGAAATCAAGGAAATCAAAGACGCAGTGCCAGACATGGAACTGGAAGCCTTTGGACACGGAGCAATGTGCATCGCTTACTCTGGCCGCTGTCTTTTAAGCTCCTACATGACAGGCCGCAGTGCCAATGGAGGAGCTTGTTCCCATTCCTGCCGTTGGGATTATAACTTGCTTACTTCTAAAAGCGATTTTGTGCACGCAGCAGCAAAACCACAACCTACAGAGCCTCCAGTGAATTTTCTCGGTGGTCCTGTGGTGGACAAGGAGTTGGCTCAGTCTGGCACCCTCGTTCTGGAAGAAAAAAATCGGCCGGGAGAATTTTTCCCTGTGTTTGAGGGCGATGACTTTACCGCCATTCTTTCCTCCAAGGACCTGTGCATGATTGACCATTTGGAAGACATGAAGGCTGCTGGTGTTGATTCTCTCAAAGTAGAAGGCCGCATGAAAAGCATTTATTACGTGGCCTTGGTAACACGAGCCTATCGCAAGGCCATTGATGCTCTGGAAGGACGAATCACTCAAGAAGCAGCAGCACCTTTTGTGCAGGAATTGTACAACACGAGCCACCGAGCCTTTGGCACAGGCTTTTACTACGGTCCCGATGATGCTAACGAAACTACAACAGGTGCCACCAGCAGTCCCTACGACCTCTGTGCCGCAGTGGGAGAACAGGTGGACGCAACACAAATGCTTCATCAAGCAGCACGAACCTTAGCTACACGCCAACAAGAACTTGAAGCCATGCATCCTGCAGCACGAGCTGCACGTGAGGCTGACTATGCTGCTCATCCCGAAAAATGCCCTCCAGTGGTTCAGCCCAAAGAAGGCTGGAACTTCTTTGTGTATGATTCCATGAATAAGATTTCCACTTCAAAGTCTAGCAACAAAGTAGAGGAAGCAACAGAACTACAATTTATCGCTCCAGATACCGTTGCCCTCACTGCAACAGGGGCGGACTACCAGCTGGTAAATCCTGCCACGGGAGAGCTTATGGAATGGGTTTGCCATGGCCATCCCTGTCTCATTTACACTCACTTGCCGCTGGCACATGGCATGTTAGTACGAAATCGAGTATAAAAAATGAGCTGAGGTCAACTGGCCTCAGCTCATTTTTTATACATTAATCACAAATAATTCAAATAAAAACTCAGTTACCGACAATCCTTGCCTCTATCCCACTCCACCTCTAATGTCCGCTCCTGGCGGTTTGGAGTCAGATTAAAAACGTGGCAGTCCATACGATGGATAATGATTCCCCGCCCCCTAGATACATAGCCTACAATCTCATCTCCATACTGCGGGTTACAACAATGAGCTCGTGAAATCAGAAAGTTGGTAGTATCTCCAACCCTGATTTTACCACTTCCAGAAGCAATTTCCATTGCTCCAGTATGAGGATTACCCAGTCCTTTTTTATGACCACGAGGAGCCCCACCAACACTGCACCCGTTAGCTTCACTATTGGACTTTCCCCCCTGAACACCCTCTCCTGTAGCCTTGGCAAAGGGATTATCAAAGGTGGGATCATTTTGTGTCAACCAGCTACGAATCTTGCTGCGAGCCTTGGCGGTACGAACAAACTGAAGCTGGTTCTGGGTGGGATGGGCCTGCTGAGAAGTGAGGATATCCACAATCTGGGTATTTTTCAATGGCTTGGAAAGGGGAATAATGTGGCCGTCAGCCTTTGCACCAATAATTTTTTCCCCCACCGCCGAGTGAATATGATAGGCAAAGTCCACCGCTGTAGCACCTGCAGGAAGCTCAATCACATCGCCCTTTGGAGTGAACACAAAGATTGAATCCCCCAGCAGCTCCTCTTTAATCTCATTGAACAAGTTTTCATCGGCCAGCTGCTCACCCTTCAGCTTTTTTAACTGATTGATAATGGAAAGGTTTTCCAACCCTACCTTGTCAGAGCCACCCAACTGTTGCTTGTACAAAAGATGACTTGCCACACCGTATTCCGCCACAGAATGCATTTCCTTTGTGCGAATCTGAATTTCCAGTGGACGCCCCTCGCACATCACCGTTGTATGAAGGCTTTGATATCCATTGGCTTTTGGCATAGCAATATAATCCTTGAACCTTCCTTCAAGTGGCTTCCACAAACCATGAACAAGACCTACTAAAACATAGCAATCTCCGCTGGTTTCACAAAGAATACGTAAAGCAAGTAGGTCAAAAAGTTCATCCACAGTCTTATTCCGCTTCCGCATTTTCTGATAAATCGAATAAAAATGCTTTGCACGGCTTGATATCGTTACCTCAAGTCCAGCCCGACTAGAAGCCTTATAAATTTCTTGCTGAGCCTTGCTTAAATAATCAGCACGCTCCTGCTTTTTTGCAGCAACCACCTTTTTTATTTGTCCGTAGGCATCAGGATTTGAATACTTCAAACTCAAATCCTCTAGCTCCGATTTTACCGAGGACATACCCAGCCTGTTAGCCAAGGGAGCCCAAATATCAATAGCTTCCTGAGCAACCTGCTTTTGTACTAATTTTGTCTCATGGGAGAGATTTCTGATTCTATCCAGTCGGTCTGCTAGCATGACCAAAATCACCCGAATATCTTCCACCATAGCAAAAAGCATCTTTCGCACAGAATCTGCCTCATGCTGGTTCTTATTCTTAATCTTTAAATTGGTAATACGAGTGGTCCCACTAATTAACTTCAAAATAGCCGGCCCAAATTTTTCCCGAATCTCATCCTCATTGGAGTTTTCAAAAGAAAGTACATTATGCAAAAAACCTGCCACAATGCATTGGTAATCCAAATCACGCTCTGCAAGAATACAGGCTACACGAAAAGCATGAATATGGTACGGAAGATTATCAGAATCAAACTTATCTTTAGACACCTGACACAAATATAACCAGGCCGAACGAATGGGTTCCACTTCTGCATCAGTGAAATGATTAAAATGTGAAAAAAAAAGATCTAACAATTCGTTGGAATCTTTATTTCCTATATCATTGATTACACCGTCAAAGTTCATCAGGCTTCCATCCTTCCACCACTCGAAGCATTCCACTTAAATCAGCATGAATTCTTATGTCCACAAAGCCAGTTTGTCCCATCAATTTGGACGTTAACTCCGCATTGTACTCTCCAGTTTCCAACAAAATAAAGCCACCTTGCTTTAATGCTGCAAATCCTTGAGGCAAAAGTCTTTCAATAAGCCCTGTTCCATCTTCACTACCATTACAATCTCCGTCCAAAGCAAGCAGTGGTTCTGAGCGACCATCTTTCAATAACTTTGTAGCAATTTTATTTGGTACATAGGGTGGATTGGAGATAATTCCATCCAAATTGACCAATTCCTTTGCTTGCAACAAGTCACTCAATAAGAATTTTATATCACACCGATGAAAAGAGCAATTTTTTTTTGCTACCGACAAGGCATCTGGAGAAATATCTGTTGCAAAAAAACTCATCTTCCTCACATCAAAGGAAGATTCCAATTCTTTCCACACAGAAACAGCCACACAACCGCTTCCAGTACAAAGATCTACCAATTTGACCTGTGAGTTTTCCTGTAATTTTTTAGAAATAATTTCAATTCCCCGATGAACAAGGATTTCCGTATCAGGCTTAGGAATTAGTACCGAAGGATTTACGAAAAAATCCCTGCCATAAAACTCTTTTGTTTCAGTAATGTACGCCACAGGAAATCCTGTACAACGTAAATCAATTTTTTTTATAAAATCTTCTGTTTCCTGCTCTGAAAGAATCCGTTCTGGATAAGAAAAAATTACACTCCTAGAAATTCTTAAAACCTGAGAAAGGAGACAATCACAATCAAGACTTGGAGTTGAGATTAATTTTGTAGAAAAATCATCTTCAATCCAAGCCTTTTCTTGATTTGCCTTGTTGAATTTTTCAATTGCTAACTTACGAACTTCGGCTACAGTGATGTAGCACCTCCAAACTATTCAGATGCAACAGCGGTGCCCTTCAAAGCCGCTTCTTTTGCAGAAATATTCAGTGCTTCAACCATTTCTTCAATAGTTCCCTGCATAAACTGATCCAGCTTATACAAAGTCAAGTTGATTCTATGGTCAGTTACACGATTTTGAGGAAAGTTATATGTTCGAATACGTTCAGAACGATCACCAGAACCAACCATACTCTTTCGTGCAGCAGATCGCTCAGCATGCTTCTTGGATTCCTCCAAATCAAACAAACGTGCACGCAATACACGCATAGCCTTTTCTTTATTTCGTAACTGACTCTTTTCATCTTGCTGAATAACAACTAATCCAGTAGGAATATGAGTCAAACGAACAGCAGAGTCCGTGGTATTAACACACTGTCCACCACAACCGCCAGCACGCATTACATCAATACGTAAATCTTCCTGACGGATCTCGATTTCTGTTTCCTCAGCCTCTGGTAGTACCGCAACCGTCACTGCACTAGTATGAATTCTACCTTGAGCTTCAGTTTCTGGCACACGCTGAACTCGATGAACACCAGCCTCCCAACGCAAACTACCGTATACAAATTTACCACTTATTGAAAGAGAAATTTCTTTATATCCGCCAACCTCAGTCTCGCTGGCATCCATAATTTCATATTTCCATCCCTTTGATTCAGCATATCGTGTATACATTCTGAACAGGTCTGCAGCAAATAAAGAAGCCTCATCGCCACCAGTACCACCACGGATTTCCATAATAATATTCTTTTCTTCCAGTGGATCAGGTGGAATAAGCATCATCTTTAACTTGGACTCCATCTCTGGCTGCTTCGCTTCGAGTTCTTTCAACTCTTCACGAGCCATTTCCTTCATATCAGGATCATCTTCCTCAGCAATTATCTCCTGATTACCCTTAATATCCTGTAATAATTTTTTGTATTCCTGATAAGCAGACATCAATTCACTCAAATATGAGTGTTCTCGCATTACCTCTTTGTATTTTTTGGGATCCTTCACAAGGTTTGGTTCCTGAACCATTTCCTCCACAACTACATATCGCTGTGATAACTCTTCTAATCGCTTTAACATAATTCTAGCATATCAGAATAAGAAAGAAAGTACAACATATTATTATTATTTCCCCTATGATGTCAACTTACAGCAACGAAAATAAAAAAGGCCGAACATATTGTTCGGCCGTCTTCATCATAGAATCACGTTAGGAAACTATCCAAGAAAATTGTTATGGAAACGATAATATGGTCAAGCCTCACGACCTATTAG
>JAZQSR010000184.1:0-12126 GCA_045630225.1 Treponema sp.
TTTTTTTATATATAGGTCTATGCTACCAGCCACCTGTTTCATATTCTTGTTGAATATTTTTTAAGTACTCTTCGTTGACAACACATTGAAGTTTTACTTTCTTGTTTGCAGTGTATACCTTACCATCATAGGTCACTTTGCTTGAAAACCCTGTCTCCAACTTAAAGTCTCCACCCACAAATTCCTCTGAAAATGATAGACTCCTGTCCCGTTTTTTAGAAAAACTGACACTAATCTTGTTTCTGGATAATTTAGATAATTTTCCTGGCGTATCTTTTTTTATTATAATCCGATGAATATGTTTTCCCGCACTCATAAATATTTCACCTTCATTTGTTTTAGCCGGATCTTCCCATTCATCTAACGTACGTTGTAAAACTAAATCATCTTCAATGTAAAAATACACTTTATCTAAAATATCTGAATAATCCTTTAAATGTTTGGAAGTAAAATCTTCTTTGGCTCCAGAAGCGTGGATAAAGGAAAAAAGAAAAAGAAACATTGCTAAAAATACAATACTCTTTTTACTTGTCATTTCCCATCTCTGTAATTGTAGGATACACGAATGTAAAATCTCCATATGTTTTTTCATTTTGTAAAACCTCCTCTTATAATATATATTTTATGTGTTGTCACTAGGGAAGGTTTAAAACCCTAGTGAGTTTGAATATTGAAATATAGCATATGATGAAACCAAGCTTTTTCTGATGCAGACTGAGAATAGTTTGACAACACAAACCAACCATCGATATAGGCTATTGTGCCTTCTAAATGAAGATTTCTGAAAGCTAAACTAGTATAGACTCCCTCGTGTCTTACATTAGAACTGTTAAAAATAGATTCTTCTATAAGAGACATAACTTCAAAGTCTTCTCGATCTGCATTATACATAGCGATTTGGAAGAATTTTTCAAGATAGACATTGTTCCATTCGAACTCTCTGGACATCATTTGTGTGAAATTCTCAGCACATTTTTCTGGTGTGAATTCCTCTTGCATTTCTTTAATAAAATCTGTTCTATTAGATGAACCGATTAAATGGCTTTCTACATAGACATCAGCCCAAATTGGAACATTACAAATCAAGAATATGACTAATATGATTTTTCTTATGCGAGGTAACCATGCTACTTTCAAGACAACTCCTAATAATAATTTGTATAAAATCTTTATAGAGATATTATATCTTTATAAAGGTTTAGCTGTCAAGTATTCTACTCTTTATGTAATAATGAGGTTATGAGTTCATTTTGGTTGAATGTGAAGAAAAGCCTCATATACAAAGAAATGGAAATAAAGGACTTGGCATTTCGCTCTGGTGTTTCCTATTCAACAATTGTCAACGGAATGAACAAGAATAGCATGCCTCATGCAGATATCGCTTTGAAAATTTCTCGGGTGCTGAATATGTCTCTAGAAAGTCTTTTAGGGGAGCTGGATTATAATGTGGTAGATAATTTTCTGCCTACCCAGCGAAATCTGGAGCAGAGGGAAATAGCTTTATATAGGAAGAACAAAAACACTATTGATGCATTAGAGGAACTTCCATCACCTTTGCGAGATGCGGTGGAGGAGCTGGTAAAAAGAGCTCGTGATTCTATCCAGAGGTGAACTTTCCAGCTCACCTCTTTTCTCTTGTTATCTGTCGCTATAGTTTGCTTCTACCCAGTTGCGGTATTCGCCACTGCGGATTCGTTCAATCCACTCAGAGTGGCTTAAGTTCCACCGTACGGTGGCTGCTAAGCCTTCTTCAAAGGTCATCTTTCGCTGCCAGCCCAACTCATCCTTGATTTTGGTGCAGTCAATGGCGTAGCGACGGTCGTGGCCGGGACGATCCTTTACGTAGGTGATGGTTTGACGAATTGTTTCGGCAGGTTTTCCCAACTCCTGGGCCGCCAGTTCAATGAGCTTGTCCAGTAGCTTGATGTTTTCCCACTCGTTTTCTCCACCGATGTTGTATTTTTCACCAGTGCGGCCCTGTTTCATGATTTGGAGAACGGCCCGATTGTGGTCTTCTACGTAAATCCAATCACGAATATTTTTTCCATCGCCGTACACAGGGAGATTTTTTCCTTCCCGCATGTTCAAAATCATGAGGGGCAGCAATTTTTCTGGGAACTGGTAGGGGCCGTAATTGTTGGTACAGTTGGACAGGGTTACTGGCAGTCCGTAGGTGTGAAAATAGGCCATGGCCAGGTGGTCGCTGGAGGCCTTGCTGGCAGAGTAGGGACTGCGGGGATCGTAGGGAGTTGTTTCGGTAAAGTAGCCTGTTTCTCCCAAGGAGCCGTACACCTCATCGGTGGACACGTGATGGAACAAGACTCCTTCTTGGAATCCCTCGTGGGTCTTCCAGAAGGTGCGGGCTGCATCCAGCAAGGTATAGGTTCCCATTACATTGGTGCGAACAAAGGCTTCTGGCCCCAAAATGGAGCGGTCCACGTGACTTTCCGCCGCAAAGTGAACGATGGTGTCGATATTGTATTTTTTAAGGATTTCGTCAATGGCAGCTCTGTCGCAAATATCCACCTGCTCAAAAAAGTAGCGGCGACTTGATTCAGGGCAGCCAGCACCATATTTTTCTTCGATGTCTGCCAAATTCTCCCGATTGCCAGCATAGGTAAGGCAGTCCACATTTACCACAGTGCCAGAAAAATCTGCGTCAGTAAAGGCTTCATTGCCAGAAGTGGACATACCAAAAAGATAGTGGATAAAGTTGCTACCGATAAAGCCTGCTCCACCAGTTACTAAAATATTCTGTAATTTTCTTGTTGCCATATTCAACTCCTTGTAATGTTATTGGGGCATTTCCTTGAAGAAGGGACTGCACATAAAGGCTCGCAAACTTTCCTGCCAGCTGGGAATTTTTTGTTGCAGGGCTTTTTTCAGCTTGGACTTGGACAAAACAGAATAGGCTGGTCGTTCCACCGCCGCACCAAATTCAGCTGTTGTGCAGGGCTTAACCTCACATTCCTTGGTGATAATGCCCTTTTCTCGTCCGATGGCATAAATCTCTTGGGCAAAGTTGAACCAAGTGGTTTCTCCTTCCCCTGTGCAATGATAAATTCCGCTCATAATTTTCGGGTGAGGATTGCCAGGCAGGTCTTGGTTGCCTAGAATCGTGAGAATAATATAGCGAGCCAAATCCAAGGTACAGGTGGGGCTGCCGAATTGGTCGTTTACCACGGAAATACTGTCTCGACTGTTCATGAGGTTTATCATGGTGTAGACAAAGTTCTTGCCTCGTGGGCCGTAGAGCCAGGCGGTGCGGAAGATGTAGGCGTCCGGATGAGCCTTAAGCACTAGCTCTTCTCCCAGTGCCTTTGTTTTGCCGTAAACACCAAGGGGGGCTATGGGCATGATTTCGGTGTAGGGAGTTTTTCCTGTGCCGTCAAAAACGTAATCGGTAGAAATGTGAATCATTCCCGCTCCCACTGACTGGGCAACAGCTGCAATGTTTCCTGCACCTGTGGCGTTAAGCTTTTCTGCCAGTTCAGGCTCCGTTTCTGCCTTTTCAACTGCAGTATAAGCGGCACAGTTCACCACCCAGGTAATTCCAGGATTGCTGGCTGCAAAGGTTTCCAGCTCCTGTCGATTAGTAATATCAACCTCTCGGTCTGTTCCCACAAAGGGAATGCTTGAATTTTCCAGCTGACGAGCAATTTCACTCCCCAACATACCATTTTTTCCAATAAGCCAAACCATGGTGTCTCCTTTGTGTGGCAGAAATGAATGTAATCATGATATCATAAAAGAAAGCAGTAAGCAACGAAGAATGTATTTTCACCCGTGCCGATATAAAAAACAATCTTTTTCGTGGGAATAAATGATGCCAATGGCTTGAAGAAACGAATAGATGATAATTGAACCCACAAACTTCATGCCTCGCCGTTGCAAGTCTTGGGAAATGGCATCCGACAGGTGGTTTGTGGTTTTGTCTGTTTCGTAAATGATGCTGTCTTGGGTAAAGCTTTGCAAATACTGATAAAAAGAGCCGAATTCTTCCACCACCGATTTAAAGATTTTGCTATTAGTAATGCTTGCAAGGATTTTTCTCTTGTTTCTGATAATATCTTTGTTGGACAAGAGCTCTTGAATCTTTACATCATCGTAGGTAATAACCTTTTCTAGGTGAAAATCATCGTAGGCTTTTCGAAAATGCTCCCTCTTGTTTAAGACACATTCCCAAGAAAGCCCCGCCTGGAAGGATTCTAGAATCAGCATTTCGTACAAATGCTGGTCAGTAAAATGAGGTTTACCCCATTCATTATCGTGATATTCCACGTAGCGGCTATTTTTTGTATTGCACCACCCGCATCGGATGTTATTGTCCATTTGAAATCTCTTTGTTGGTAAATTTAATCATCACAATGTAGCATAGATTAAGCTAGGGAACAATTAAAAAAAAGCTGGCTTTTACACCAGCTTTTTTAGATAAGATTTAGTTATTGGGTAGAAATTGTACCATTATCGTTCAGGGTGTACTGAACACCATTGGAATCTTCGATGGATGTGAAACAGGCAATTTGCTCTGGTGTTAAAGTTGTTGTAGTATTTGTGCTTCCAATAGAGTCGTAGGTTACGACCTTAAACAAGGATGATTGAGAAGAATCAATGGAAATCTGTATAATCGAAGTTGTATCAAAAGTATCTGCTAAGGCAAGATTTTTAGGGGGATCTTTGGGTGGTATTTCTAGTGAATTAATCTGAATACTTCCATCTAATTTAAGATTAGAAGAAGTGGTCTCTGCAAGGATATCAGAGGGTTTATTGGATGTTCCCGTATCCCAGGTATTACCTGTCATTGTTACATTGTTCAAAGAGAGTGAACCTCTGGACAAATAAATAGCACCTCCGTAATTTTTTGAAGCGACACAACTATTATTAGTAAATATACAATTAGTAAATCCATACCATTTTCCATTAGTTGTAATATCTCCATCTAGATAAATAGCTCCTCCATAAGTATCACTTCCATTAAGATTGGATGTCATATTAGACTCAAATTTGCAATCTATAAAAGATGATGATGATAAATTTCCATCTATTGCAACTGCACCACCTGCCTTAATTGCACCTGTTACCTTGTTATTTGTAAAATTACAGTTTGATGCAGTAAGTGTTACTTCAGAGTCTGTATTTACATAAATCGCACCACCATCGGTAGCTTTATTGGTATTATTTTCAAAGTTACAGTAAGTTACGGTTAAGTTCGCGGTGGATTTTATTGCTGGTGCAGATGCTTCGATGTCATTCCCATTAATAGTTATTATTGCATTCTCTGAACCTTGGAGGGTGAAATCAGCGGAGTTTGTAAATAATGCCCCTGTTGTAAAGCCTGTCGCTCTGGTAAAGGTTGTTGGTTCGTCTGCAATTATAGTTGTGGCAGAACTAATAGTTAATGTTTCTGAAATTTCAAAATTTCCTGCTACATGGATAGTTTCACTTGCACTTGTTATGGCAGATTTTAAGTCTGCAAAGGACGTAATAGAATTATTTACTACTTCCCACTTTGCATATAAGGTGAGCGTACCACTTGTTGTATTATCCTTGTTTGGAATTACCCTAGAATCAGCTCCTTCTTGCAAGCTTGTATCGAAATACCAACCTCCAAAATTAAATCCAGATTTAGTTGGCACATAATCTGTCAAAGTAACTGTCCCTCCACTTGTTACTGTAAGAGAAGTTGCTTTTCCATCTGTAAAGCTTCCTTCGTTCAACACAAACTGAACTGTATACTGGTTCAAAGAGTAGGTTATTTCAGTCACAGCACTAGCTGTCATATCAGATTTTACGGCGTAGGCTTTAATGGTTGTCTTTTGTGTGATAGTAATTGGTGTGTCTAAATATGTTTGTTTTGTGGAAGAAGTGGTTGGGTCACTTCCATCTGTTGTGTAGTAAATAGTTGCATCTGTTGTGTCACAGGATAAGGTGATTCCAGTGTTATAATCAACAGTGCTCGTTGCAGGATTAAATTTTACGGAAGCAACTTGATTTTGTGCCCGCCACTGGGCATATAATGTCAAATTTCCAGTTACAGGTTGTGAAAATTCGTATTGACTTAAACCTCCATCCTCCTGCCTTGTAGCCCAGAAGTCAAAGATATGCCCCTGGTAGGTTGGCTCGGTCTCTGGAGCTGTAGCTGGAGTACCTTCTTCCACTGTAATTTGCTGAGTTAGACTTCCATCTGCAAAGCTTCCACCATTTGCATCAAAGGTAACGGTGAATTCTTGCTTAACTTCTTGGTTTTGCCCATCTACCTTTTTAAGTTCAATCTCCTCATTGTTTTCGCCTTCGTGTACGGTAAAAATAGGAGAATTACCTTTATAAGCTAAAATCTTTTCATTAGCATCTGTCAATTCGTAGATTTCCACAAAAATAACTGCATCAATTCCCACTGTCACCTCATTAAAGGTGGCAAGAACCTTACCATCTGGAGCCACAGAGGGGGTGATTGATTCCAGAAGTGTTAATTTTGATATATCCAACTCCTGATTTTCTGAGACAGAAACTGAATCAGTAACTTGATACAGAGAAATAGAAATATGAGAAATAGAACCTTCAGCTACTCGACTATTCAAAAAGTTTGCTTGGTTTTGGTGGGTCTCTTGTAACCCGCTTATATCCAAGTTAAAAGAAACTTGTGTTGCTTTTTTGGGGCTTATGATGTTGTTACAACTGAAAATACTAAACAGAATAAAAAATCCAAGTAATACAAATCTAAACTTCCACAAGTTTCTTTTCATAATGATTTCCTCTAAAAAAAAAGATTATTCTCCAATCCAGTGCCCCTGCAGGTCAAAATATTTTCCCTGAAGATTAAAGGCTGGATGTTTGGTGTCCTTTTCAGAAAGCTGGAATTCCAGTTGCTGGGTGAATCCTGCTTCTGCGGCTATCTGATTCCAGTCAATACCGATGGCAGGATCGTTCCACATAAGGCCACCTTCGTCCTCTGGATGGTAAAAATCGGTGCATTTGTAAGCAAAAATGGCGGTGTCGCTTAAAACTGCAAAACCATGGGCAAATCCTTCTGGTATATAGAATTGATTTTGTTTTTCTGCAGAAAGAAGTACTCCGTGCCATTTACCAAAGGTGTTAGAGCCTGTTCGTAAATCCACAGCTACATCGTACACAATCCCCGCCATGGCACGTACTAGCTTTCCCTGGGGATGCTGCTTTTGGAAATGAAGTCCTCGCAACACACCACGGGAGGAAAGAGATTGATTGTCCTGCACAAAGTTCATGGTAAGGCCTGCCTCTGCAAAGTCCTTCTGGCTATAGGTTTCCAAAAAGTACCCACGATGGTCCCCAAAAACCTTTGGCTGAATCTCGTATAATCCCTTGATGTGACATTCGGTGATGGAAAAAGGCATAGTAGCTCCTATTTTTTCTGGTTTAGAATCAAGGCTGCAATGGCTCCAGGAATCCAGCCTGCACAAGTCAGCAACAATACCAGTAAAATGGAACCACACCCCTTATCTAACACTGCCAAGGGTGGAAAAATGATGCACAAAATAACTTTTCCTAAACTCATGATGTACTCCTTTTATGAATTATCAATGAGGATTTAATTTTATCGTCCCATTTCAGCAATATATCTTAAATACTCTCCGTATTCAGTTTTGTATCCAGCGGCCAAGTCCAGCATCTGCTGCTTGTCTAGCCAACCGTTGCGGAATGCAATTTCTTCTATACAAGATACATACATTCCCTGACGCTTCTGGATGGTGGCAATAAAGTTGCTGGCTTCCAAAAGGCCGTCATAGGTACCAGTATCGAGCCAAGCCATTCCTCGACCTAAAAGCTCCACTGAAAGCTGGCCTCTTTCCAGATAGGTGTTGTTGACAGTGGTAATTTCAATCTCGCCACGGGCAGAAGGTTTTACGTTGGCAGCAATGTCCACCACGGAGTTATCGTAAAAATACAAACCTGGCACCGCATAATTCGATTTTGGCTGGGTTGGTTTTTCTTCAATTCCCAGCACCTTTCCAGCAGCATCAAATTCCACTACACCGTAGGCAGAGGGATCCTTCACGTAGTAGCCAAAGATAACGGCTCCCTGCTCCTGTTGAATTTTTGTGGCTGCTGATTTCAGTGTGGCGGTAAAGCTCTGGCCGTAAAAAATATTGTCTCCCAAAACCAAGGCTACAGAATCATTTCCGATAAAGTTTTTTCCCACAATGAATGCATCTGCCAAGCCTCGTGGTTGGTCTTGCACCGCATACTGGAATTCCATTCCCAAGTGGCTTCCGTCACCAAAGAGCTCCTTGAACAAACTAATGTCCCGTGGCGTGGAGATGATAAGTACCTCTCGAATGCCCGCCAGCATTAGGACGGAAAGGGGATAATACACCATGGGCTTGTCGTAGAGGGGAAGAATCTGCTTTGAAACAGCCTTTGTAATGGGATACAACCGAGTGCCAGAACCGCCGGCAAGAATGATTCCTTTCATCTGAGCCTCCTGTGGTCAGTGTAATAAAATTATTCTGTAATAATAGTATGAAGTCGATCCAAATCGTCCCGAGAGAAATATTCTATAACAATAGAGCCTTTATCAAGATTTCCCTTGATGGAAACCTTTGTCCCAAAAACCTCTATGTATTGCTGCTCCAAGGCGACCAAATCGGGATCTTTCTTTGAATCTGAGGAAACTTTTTTTTCTGTGATTTTGATTCTATTGCCACCGTTTAATTCCGCCGCCTGTTGCTCAGCTTCCCGAACAGAAAGGCCACTGCCAGTAATGCGACCAAAGAGAATTCGCTGGTCAGAAGCATCGTTTACGGAAAGCAATGCCCGTGCATGGCCAGAGGTAATGGCTCCTGTTTCCAAGGCGGATTGCATATCTTCTGGTAATTTCAGCAACCGAAGAGCATTTGCCACGGTGGAACGATTTTTTCCCACACGCTGAGCTAGTTCTTCTTGGCTCAACTGGCTCATTTCCATGAGCTTTTGGTAGGCAACTGCTTCTTCAATGGGATTTAAGTCGGAACGCTGAATATTTTCGATGAGGGCAACTTCTAGCTTTCGCTGGTCAGAATATTTTTTCAGCTGAACGGGAATCTTTGTTAGCCCCGCCAACCTTGCAGCACGAGTTCGTCGTTCCCCTGCAATGATGTAGAATTGACCATCTCCTGCATCCTCCACCGTTACGGGCTGGATAATACCATGCTCACGGATTGATTCTGCCAACTCTTGCAAGGCTTCTTCTTTAAATTCCTTGCGGGGCTGATGGGGATTTGGTACTAATCGCTCTACTTCAAGGCTCAAAGAACCATCTTCTTCTTGGGTAATTCCTTCTGGAAAATTAGCTGCTGGTTGACCAACATTCTCTGATGAGGGAGGATAATTATCAGAACTGAGCCTGTTTCCATCAAGAAGTGCATCTACACCTCTGCCCAAGGCTGGTTTTTTAGCCACGTTCAATTACCTCTGTAGCCAAGTTTTTGTAGCTGCGTGCTCCTGCACAAGATGGATCATACTTGCAAATGGGTAATCCATGGGATGGAGCCTCTGAAAGACGTACGTTTCGAGGAATAATAGTCTTGAATACGGTGTCTCCAAAATAAGACTTTACTTGAGCAACCACATCCTGTGCCAGACGTGTTCTTGAATCATACATGGTAAAGAAGATTCCACCAATTCCCAACTTTGGGTTAATGCTTTTTTGTACCCGCTGAACTGTTTGCAATAACAAGGCGATTCCTTCCAGAGCAAAATATTCGCATTGCATGGGAATCAATACAGAATCTGCCGCGGCCAAACCGTTCAAGGTGAGAATTCCCAAGGAAGGAGGACAGTCAATCAAAATATAATCGTATTGGGGAATAAGGGGAGCAAGGGCATTTTTGAGGTAGAAATCACGGTCTTCTTGGTCTGCCAATTCGATTGAGGCACCAGACAAATCGATGGATGCTGGAATAACATGGAGATTATCCAAACAGGAATTCCGGATAGTTTGCTCCGGAGTGGAAAGATTGGCTATCAATTCATAAACAGTGGGCTTATCTTTTGAGATTCCCACACCGGAAGTCATATTTCCTTGAGAGTCAAAGTCCACCAGCAGAACTTTTTTTCCTGCTTCTGCCATGTACGCTCCCAAATTGATAACAGAAGTGGTCTTACCAACTCCTCCCTTCTGGTTTACAAAAACAAATACCTTTCCCATGGCTTACAATTGTATCATGTTTTGTTAAAAGAGTATATATCAAAAAACAGATTCTTCTTAGGCCTTGATTATTTCGTCAGAAAGGAATATAAAAATAGACATGGGAAATTCAGAGTGTAAAGACGAGTTACTATTGCAGTTTGTTGATGAAAAGGTGCTGAAAGCCTTTAATGCCGTTGCATCTCAGGAAGATGCCGTTCCTCAAGCTGAAGATATATTGGCTGTTACAGAGATTTTTTGTCTCGGTAATGGTAAGGATTGTGGTTCTTTTATCATCGATACAACAAAGTCTGAACGTGAAGAACGGCTTACTCAGAGTTTCCATAAAAATCTTAAACTTTTAGTTGAAAAAACTTGGGTCGAGGCCTCCGACATTACCGTTAAAGATCAAGTTCTGTATCGCATAGACAAACTGTGTCAAAAGCTTTCTGCTGGGGATTATGCCAATTGCTACCGGGATTTTATCAGCGTTTTGCTGGACGTGGTATATCTCATGTTTGGTTCTCAGGCCAAGAAGGACGATTTTGCAGAATATGCCCTGCGTATTGACCCTGAATTCGGTATTTTTTGGTGGTATCTCCATTCACTGCCCAGAGAACGGACTTGGAGCAACGATAAGTGCCGCACCGTAATTCTCTTGGGAATGTATTTCCTTTCAAATTACTAATATAACTTCTCCATAAAACTTCCTCGTTCATCGGAGGTACATCATGAATGACATAGTTTCTCTTTGTAAGTCCTTGCGTCAGGGTGCTGGTATTTTGGCTTCCTATTCTGCCCAGGAAAAGAATCGTGGTTTGCAGGCGGTGGCTCTTGCTTTGGATGCCCATCGGCAAGAAATTCTTGCTGCCAATGAGCTGGACGTGCAGCGTGCTCTTTCAGAAGGCATGAAGGAGAGCCTAGTGGACCGCCTTCGCCTTACTTCTGAGCGAATTGATGGCATAATCGACAGCATTAACATTGTGATTCAGCAAACAGATCCTGTGGGGCAGGTGGTGGCTGGCTGGACCACACCTAACGGCTTGCAAATCCGTCAACAGCGGGTGCCACTGGGAGTTGCTGCCATTATTTATGAGTCTCGCCCCAATGTGACGGTGGATGCCTTTGCCTTGGCCTATAAGAGTGGCAATAGTATTTTGCTACGAGGAAGTTCTTCTGCCTTGAATTCCAACAAGGCTTTGGTTTCTATTATTAAAGCTGCTTTAAACCAGCTGGAAGGTACAGGGCCTGTTGGTGTAGCTTCTGCTATTGAACTGGCTTGTTCAGGAAGCCGCAGCGAGGTGGATGATATTTTGAATGCCACTGGCTTGATTGACGTGGTTCTGCCCAGAGGTGGAGCCCAGCTGATTCGCATGGTGGTGGAAAAAGCTCGCGTTCCTGTTATTGAGACTGGTAGTGGTGTGTGCCATCTTTTTGTAGACAAGTCTGCCGATTTTGCCATGGCCTGTTCCATTGCGGAAAACGGTAAGCTTCAGCGGCCTGGTGTATGCAATGCACTGGAAACCTTCGTGATTCATCAGGATATTTTGGAGGAATTCCTTCCTTTGCTGGAAGAAAAATTGGCTGGTGGTTGTGAGCTGCGGTGTGATGAAGCCTCCTTCCCTGTGTTGAAGGCTGCTGCACAAAAGGCTGGACGAGCCCACTGTGTGGTTGAGGCTACAGAAGAGGATTTTGGCTATGAGTTCTTGGATACCATTGCGGCAGTGAAAACTGTAGCGTCTGTGGATGAGGCCATTGCATATATTAACAGTCACAATACAATGCATTCTGAGTCAATTATTACCGAAAGCCTTGCCAATGCCACAAAATTCCAACAGCTGGTTGATGCAGCTTGCGTTTACGTAAATGCTTCTACCAGGTTTACTGACGGTTTTGAATTCGGTTTCGGAGCAGAAATCGGTATCAGTACCCAAAAATTACATGCGAGAGGTCCGATGGGATTAAAAGAATTGACCTCTTATAAA